>JAISNV010000044.1 GCA_031276035.1 Bacteroidales bacterium
AAACCCTACACTCTTTGCCCATTGGGGATTGGTTCATCCGTAAATTACTTAGTATGTCAATGCAAATGAGTAATTTTGTGATTTATAATATGAAGAGCCGTATGACGGGAGACTGTCACGTACGGTTCCGTGAGAACGCAAGGACGAAACTCCCTCGCGTGACTCGATTATAGGCAAGGCAGACGAGGTCAGTCAAAATTATAATAAAGCAATATTAATGAGAAACCCCAAATGGCATAGAGATGAAATTATTTTAGCATTAGATTTATACTTCGATGAAGAACGAGGTACTATTAATGCTAGTAATCCTAAAATCATTAATCTCTCTAAAATACTTAATAAGCTCCCAATATTTGACACAAAACCAGATGAAAATCTTTTTAGAAATCCAAACGGAGTAAACTTAAAACTTTCAAATTTTCTTGCTCTTGATCCAAATTACAGCGGAAAAGGAATGCAATCTTATAGCAAATTAGACAAAGAAGTATTTGATGAATTCTTTAACAACAGAAAAAGGCTAAGAGAAATAGCCAGAAAAATAATAAATGTGGTAGAGAATGTTGAATTAAGAAACAAAGTATATCAAATTGAAGATGATGAGATCAGCGAATTAGACAGTGTGAGTGAAGGGCTTGTCATATATAAATTACACAAGGTACGGGAAAGAGATAATCGCATTATTAATGAAAAGAAAAAAATAGTATCAAAAGAAAAAGGATGTTTAAAATGTGAAATTTGCGGTTTTGATTTTGAGGAAACATATGGTAATTTAGGAAAAGGATTCATTGAATGCCACCACCTAAAACCGTTATCTGATTATGACAGCGAAAGAGTAACAGAAATTACTGATTTAGCATTATTATGCTCTAACTGTCATAAAATGATTCATAGAGATTTGACTGTTTCAAGTGTTGAAGATTTTAGAGAAAAGTGGACTATAACGTAGTTTGTAAAATAATAATGAGAATATTTATTATAAAAAAGAGCAATAAATATACAATTATAACTACACGCACAGCCTACAAAATGCAGTTTGGCGCAAGTGGCGGTGTAGTTCGCAGAAAGAGTTGAGCAGACTTGAAAAATTTATCGCCTGCGCAAACAGCAGTAAGCCGCCACCTTCGCCGTGCCGCCGTTCGTTAGCGGCAATTGGCATGTAGAGGAAAAACGTATCAAAATCGAATAAATACGTATCAAATCGTATAAGAACCCGGTCAACAGAAAAGGTTGAAGCCGTTTTACTTCAAAATATCTAAGATATGATTAGCTCCGAGGAAAAATCAAAAAGAAACATGACCTCAAAGAAGGCTATTTATCCTCAATATAAAAAACGAATAAAAACAAAACTGTTTCCGAAAACATGCTTGTTGCACAACTACGATATTGTACATTTTAAAGCAAAACCTTAATACTCCTGTTTTGTAATTATCATTACTGCACAAAACCTGAGCAGGTATGCAATTTATCGGACTATTACACGTTACTACGACGGCAATTACTTTATGAAAGGGCTTCCGCCGGCTGAAATAATACAGGAGGAAATATCTCAAAAAGTATATTTATCACGCAAAACCTATCGCCCAAAGTGTTAACTCGAAATAGCTTACAATCCGGAAATGTGGAAACCATCATCTGTTTTATTTTGAAGGACAGTATCCTCGTAAGACAAATATCAAAGACTTATAAATAGAAAAGCAAACTAATTATTCCGATGCAAAAACTAATATCATATCCCGTATCTATTGTTTATTATTTCCTACATGGAACAATATTGATTGTTTTTCAATTAATCCAATGGATATGTTTTAACATGTTCGGATATGAGGCTCACAAAAAGAGTGTGGATATTATGTGTTTCTTTTTAGTAATCAGCACTTATTTATTGTTTACGAGATACAAAATAAACAATCTTAAAATACTGCCGACGGGTGTTCCTCTGATCTTTGCGGCAAATCATCAAAGTATGTACGATACAACTTCTCTTGCCTGGTTTCTACGGAAGACGCATCCCAAATTTATAGGAAAAATAGAATTAAGCAAAGGACTGTTTGGTATTTCATACAGTATGACTCATGGAGGTTCGGTGCTTATAGACAGGAAAAATCCGAGGCAATCTTTGTCTGCGATACAGGGTTTGGCTCAATATATAGAAATAAGCAAACGTTCGGCTATCATATTTCCCGAAGGAACAAGAAGTAAAACAACGAGTAAACCGAACCAGTTTGCAGAAAACGGATTAAAAATTCTTTGTAAATATGCTCCTTCTGCCTATGTAGTTCCTATAACAATAAACAACTCGTGGAAAATGACAAGATGGGGTTCTTTTCCTTTAGGTATAGGTAATAAACTTATATTTACAATTCATGACCCTATCCCCGTAAAGGATGTTCCCTTCAATGAAATTTTTGAAAAAACAGAACAAAGCATCATTCGGGCAATTCTTCCGGTCGAATAAAATTGATATTTGATTAAGAACTATATTATCACATCTATCTTCTAACTAAAAGTTTGTTCATAAATAGACTATTAGCATAGTTTATTAAAATGAAACCAACTAATTATCATTACAAAGAAGTCAAAAACAAAGCCTTGAATTCTTTCCGATTTATCCGTGCATTCCGTTACTGCGCTTAGGAATAATGATGATTTACAGTATTAACATCTAACTTATTCCGAATTAAATAAAATTAAAAATGGCCTTTTCGGCAAAACAATTTGAGCTGTAAGGCAAAATATTATTGCGGCTTTTGTTCTACTTTTGTATCGTAAAATTAAATGAATAAATAATGAAAACAAGAAAATTAGGTAATAAGTTAGAAGTGTCGGCCATAGGACTTGGCTGCATGGGTATGAGTTTCGGATATGATCCGTTGCCGGATAGAAATGAAATGATAACTGTAATTCGCTCGGCATACGAAGCGGGTGAAAGCTTTTTCGATACGGCTGAAGTTTACGGGCCATACGCCAATGAAGAACTGCTTGGCGAGGCGGTGGCCTCTTTCCGTGATAAAGTAGTTATAGCAACAAAATTCGGTTTCAACTTAGTCGATGGAAAACAAACGGGCGTAAACAGCAAACCGGAAAATATCCGTAAAGCGGTTGAGGGCTCTCTTAAAAGATTGAAAACAGATTATATCGACCTGCTGTATCAACATCGTGTAGATCCGAACGTGCCGATCGAAGATGTGGCCGGAACCGTAAAAGACCTGATAAGCGAGGGAAAAGTAAAGAACTTCGGACTGTCGGAAGCAGGTGCACAAACTGTTCGTCGTGCCCACGCCGTTCAGCCCGTTACCGCCGTTCAGAACGAGTATTCGCTCTGGTTTCGTTGCCCCGAGAAAGAACTTATACCAATGCTGGAAGAGTTGGGTATCGGACTGGTTCCTTACAGTCCGCTCGGCAAAGGTTATCTTACCGGACAATTCAACGAGAATACTACATTCGGCAAAAACGACTTCCGCAATATCCTTCCGCGTTTCACGCAGGAAGCTTTTGCCGCCAACAAAGCGATTGTGGATCTGCTGAAAAGCATAGCCGACGAAAAGGAAGCAACACCGGCACAGATTGCTCTGGCTTGGCTTCTGGCTCAAAAGCCCTGGATTGCTCCCATACCCGGAACAACAAAACTACACCGCGTAAAAGAAAATATAGGAGCGGCCGATATTGTGCTTACTCCCGAAGACTTGAATAACATCGAAGAGGCGAGTGCCAAAATAATCATACTTGGCGACCGCTATCCTGAAGCATTAGAACGTACAACCGGATTATAAAAATCAAAATAAAATGAAAATATTAATATCAATAATGAGCCTCTTGATGGCTACATCCTGTGGAGCAAGCTCGAACAGGACTAATACAAATAACGAAAATACGGAAACAAACATGGAAAACGGATCAAAGAAAAGCATAGTGGTTTACTATTCCCGCAGAGGAACGAACTACCTGAACGGCGCTATTGTCGATTTGAAGATAGGCAACACAGAAGTGGTTGCAGGTAAGATACAAACACTTACCGGGAGCGATATATTCCGCATTGAGACGGTAAAAGCGTATCCGGCGGACTATACGGAAACAACCGAAGTGGCAAAGCGGGAATTGGACGAAAATGCCCGTCCGGAGTTGACGGCCGGAATTGAAAATATGGAGCAATATGATGTCATCTACCTGGGTTATCCTAACTGGTGGGGAACTTATCCAATGGCTGTTGCTACCTTCTTAGACTCTTATGATTTCTCCGGAAAGACAATTATTCCGTTCTGCACCCACGAAGGCAGTGCCTTAGGCAGTAGTGTACGGGATATAAAAAAGGCGGTACCCGGTGCAACTGTTCTCGATGGTCTGGCTATCAAGGGAGGAAATGTGAATAGTTCGGACAAAGTAATCGAGGACTGGATTAACAGCAACAGAAAATAAATTATGTATCAAAAAGATTATACAATGAGAAGATTATCAATCTTAGCAGTTGCAGCCCTAATGTTTTTAGTGCCGTCCTGCAAGCAGAATCAGAGTGCTGACAATCAAAATTCAGAAAACATGAACAATACAGAACAATATACTTTCGAGTTAAGCAACAAAGTTACCCGTAAGAAAGTAACTTTCAAAAATCGTTACGGAATCATGCTGACGGGCGACCTGTACATTCCGAAAAATCAAACGGACAAGTCCCCTGCACTTGCTATCAGCGGTCCTTTCGGTGCGGTTAAAGAGCAATCGTCGGGTTTATATGCCAACCAAATGGCTGAGCGCGGATTTATTGCGCTTGCTTTCGATCCGTCATACACCGGAGAAAGCGGAGGTGAGCCCCGCCATGTTGCATCACCCGACATTAACTCCGAAGACCTTAGTGCTGCAGTTGATTATTTGGGAACACTTGAAAACGTTGACCGGAACAGAATAGGTATGATTGGTATTTGCGGATTCGGAGGTTTCGCATTAAACACAGTTGCTGTTGACAAACGTGTTAAAGCAGTAGCAACCGCAAGCATGTACGATATGTCGAGAGTGAAAGCAAAAGGTTACTTTGATGCCATGACCTTGGAGGAACGCACCCAAATATTGGAGGAATTAAGCGACCAGCGCTGGAAAGATGCTGAAAACGGAATGCCGGCCTTAGGTCCTAAGGGATTGCCTGACAAAATTGAAGGCAATGAACCTCAGTTCGTAAAAGATTACTTTGATTATTATAAAACTGGGCGGGGCTTTCATCCGCGTTCGATAAATTCAAACAGCTCGTGGACGACTACCACTCCGTTATCGCTTATGAATATGCCTGTTCTGACCTATATCAAAGAAATTTCGCCGAGGCCGGTGCTGTTGATTGCAGGAGAAAATGCTCATTCCCGTTATTTCAGCGAAGACGCTTACAAGGCGGCTTCAGAACCGAAAGAGTTAATGATTATTCCTAACGCCGTGCATGTAGATTTATACGACCGTATGGAATTTATTCCGTTCGATAAACTGGAATCATTTTTTAAAGAACATTTAAAATAAAGCTATGGATATATTTGAAAGAATGAAAAACGGTGAGTTGATACGGTTAGACGATCCCGATTATCCGAAAGTTGGTGATGCTATAATTAGAGCTTTCAGAATTACCGGAGAACTTAATTCGTCCTATCATCCCGATGATGAAACACGCGCTGTTTTAAGCGAACTTACCGGACAAGCCATCGACGAAACAACCACGGTTAAGTTGCCTTTCTATACGGATTTCGGACAGTTTATCCGTCTCGGGAAAAATGTCTTTGTAAATTTCGGTTGCGGATTCATGGACAGAGGCGGAATTACTATTGAAGATAATGTGCTGATAGGCCCGAAAGCCAATCTTATTACTGAAAACCATCCTGAGGAACCGGAACTCCGGCGGTATGTTTATGCAAAACCTATCCATATTAAAAAAGGAGCATGGATTGGCGCAGCAGCCACAATTCTGCCCGGTGTAACTATCGGAGAAAATGCGATGGTAGCTGCCGGGGCGGTTGTTACGAAAGATGTTCCTGATAATACGATAGTAGGCGGAGTTCCCGCTAAAATAATCAGAAAGATAAAAACAGAACAGTCATGAAAAAATTATTATTATTCGGCTCGATGCTTTTGCTGGCATTTACAGTCACGGCATGCGACAGAAATTCCCTGCATCGGGAAGATATAAATAACGAAGAAAATAACACCGAAAGCAATACAATCAAATTAACCGTAGGAGACAAGACCTTCACAGCCGCCTTAGCGGATAATTCTTCGGCAAAAGCCTTGAAAGAACTGCTTGCCGAAGGAAGTATAAGTATTGATATGAGAGATTATGCCAATATGGAAAAGGTGGGACCTTTAGGTACTTCTTTACCGAGAAACGATGAACATATCACAACAGCTCCCGGAGATTTAATTCTTTATCAAGGTAATTCATTCGTCATTTATTATGCACCCAATACCTATTCCCTTACCCGTTTGGGTAAAATCGACAATGTTACCCGCGACGAGTTGATAGACGCATTGGGTAGCGGAAATATAACTGTAACCCTTTCATTAAATTAAATTATGAGTGTAAAAATGAAACAAACCCTATTCATCATTGTAGTCGTAGGACTGGTTTTAACCGGATGCGGCAACAGACAGGAAAAAAGCAAAGACATTATGAAAACAGTAACAAACGGAGAAATTCCGAAAATCAGTGACTTTCCCTTAGGAAATGAAAACACCGGTTATGCACAGTATTTTTCTGGCAGAAGCTGGCTGGCGCCGCTTACTGAGATGAGCGAACTGAATGTGCCTATTTCCAACGTAACCTTTGAGCCGGCTTGCCGCAATAACTGGCACAGCCATACGGGAGGACAGATTCTCGTTGCCGTGGGCGGCGTGGGATATTATCAGGAAAGAGGAAAGCCTGCCGTGCGGATGATGCCCGGCGATGTGATAGAAATTGCACCCGACCTTGAACACTGGCACGGAGCAGCCCCCGATACTTGGTTTTCGCACCTTGCCATAGCATGCAATCCGCAGACCAATCAGAATATATGGCTCAATCCGGTCAGCGATAAAGAATATCTTGAAGCTGTAAAACGGGAGGAACTGAAATGAGCGGTAGAAGTAAAATAGCCTTTGCACTATGTGCATGCATGCAGTTATTTTTTAACAATCAATTAAAAGCACAGGATATGGAAAATAGTTTAAACCCCGAACAACAAAAGATAATTACCATTGCCGCTAATACGGCAATAGGCAATCTCGACGCTCTGAGCACAGAATTGAATGACGGACTCGATGCCGGCCTAAGCGTAAACCGGATAAAAGAAGTATTGGTTCAGATGTATGCCTATGCCGGATTTCCGCGAAGCCTCCAAGGAATCAATACCTTTATGAGTATGCTCGACAGTCGCAAAGCCCAAGGGATAAACGACCCTGAAGGAGCCGATGCTTCTCCCATAACGGATTCACGCGACAAATATACCCGTGGGCGTGAGATACTGGAGAAACTGACTCTTACCGATCAGAAAAATATTACGGGAGCCAATGCTTTTGCTCCGGCTATCGACAATTATTTAAAGGAGCATTTGTTTGCCGATATTTTCGAAAGGGACGTGCTGACCTATGCCGAACGTGAACTCGCCACTATATCCGCTTTGGCAGCTATGGCAGGAGTTGATCCGATGTTGCAATCGCACATGAATATGGGCTTGAACGTAGGACTGACCGAAGCGCAGCTAAGACAGCTCGTTTCTATCATCGGTAACTCTATCGACAGGCGGCAGGGTGATAATGCCCGGAAGATATTGGATAAAGTTATCGCAGCAAGATCGCCCGGCAATAAAGTCGAAGGAGCATCTCTGAACAGAACTCACATTTCCTCCGGAAATAATAAAGTCCGCCTTTCCCTGATTACAGTAGATCCCAAGCGGCTGGATAAATATAATGAATTCCTGAAAGAAGAAATTGAAGCATCAATGCTGTTGGAACCGGGGGTATTGGCATTATATGCCGTTTCCGAAAAAGAAGCCCCGAATAAAATAACCATCCTTGAAATATATGCTGATGAGGCAGCTTATCAAGACCATATTAAAACCCCTCATTTCATTAAATACAAACAGGGAACACTCGATATGGTTCAAGACCTCGAATTGCTCGATGTAAACCCCCTTATTCCGGAATTGAAGATTAAATAAGGCGAACATAATTAAATATTCATAAGGAAATAAAAAAGAATTACGGGTCAAAACTCGCATTTACCCTACGCCCGTTACAGTTAATGAGCGGTGTTGATCAGGGTTTTATTTATGTGAACAAATCTATTTCCTGAATCGAACCCCAAAGAAAGGCAGGGTTTAATTGGTGGTAGGGGTAATACCCCCCAAGTAGAATTATATTTATGGCAGATTACTTTCTTCCCGATTATTCCATCGGTATCCTATAAACTATATTTTGATAAGAGCCAGCGTAAAGTGAAATAATCTGTAAAATCTTTTCAATACAAGTCAGTCAAAAAGCGAGCTATCCTTTGCAAGAGCTGCAGATTACCACCTAAAATAAAAGTCCGCCGGTTACAAGTATCCTGTTTGTTTAATCAAACCGAATGATATTTTTATGATACTTATGAAAATCGAGATGGGATTCCCTTCCCGAAACATTCCGTCAATAGCCGTAAGATGCCGTATTTACTATTTTCAGCAATGTTTTATACTATTATAACAAAAGATAATTTATTGATTATTGAGCCCGTAAATAAATTTCAAAGAAAATTTTATAAAAAGGTCCTGTTTTAATAAATTTATTTTACTTTTGGCCGACTAATTTGGCCGGCAAATTAAACTTAAATTTTAGTAATTAAAAACAAAAAAAGATGGCAGTAAGTTATGTAATTCAGGAGAAAGCCAACCCTATGGATAGGGAAGCTCCAAAGAAATTCTATGCACAGGCAAAAAGCAGGGGTGAATTAACATTGAAAAAATTAAGTAAAGAAATTGCCGAAGGCTCTACTACAGTAAGCGACAGCGATGTACTGGCAGTATTGAACGACCTTACCAAGGTGTTGAAACGGCATTTGGAAAATGGCGAGATTGTCCGTTTCGGCGATTTCGGTACATTCCAGATTGCTATCAGCAGCGAAGGTGCTGAAACAGAGGCGAAATTCAACGCGTCTATGATTAAAAAGTCGAAAGTAGCTTTCCGTCCGGGAAGCGATTTAAGAGAGATGCTTTCGACCTTGAAATTCGAAAAAATGAAGTAAACCGAAATGCTGCCTTGCTTTTTTGAAAAGCAAGGCAGCATTTTAAAAAAGCAGCCTTCCACTTTCCCAAATGCAAGGCAGCATTTTAAAAAAGCAGCCTTCCACTTTCCCAAATGCAAGGCAGCATTTTAAAAAAGCAGCCTTCTATTTTCCCAAATGCAAGGCAGCATTTAATCAAATACAAAGGACGATTTTGGGAAAAGGAAGGTAGGAAATTAGGGAACAAAAAGATGCGTGTATTTATGAGTTATGGACAATGCATGGCAGATACCAATATTTTAAAAAAAAGTATAAATAAATAAATTGGAAATGAATAGTAGATTACAAGCCATAGAAAATTCCCTTGCAAGTATAAATGAAACCGTTTTTCAAGAATTATGTGATAGTTTTTTAATTCTTAAAAACGAGAATTACCGTGCTTTTTCGAGAATCGGAAGTCAGAGCGGAAAGCAAAAAACTATAAAAGGAACACCTGATACTTTTTTTTTGTTGCCTAATGGTAAATATGTATTTGTGGAATATTCAACCAATATTTCTAAAGGTGTATCAAAACTGCAAGAAGACATAGAAAAATGCCTTAATACTACAAAAACAAAAATTCTAATAAATCAGATTGCAGAAATAATACTTTGCATAAACTTCAATTTAAATACAGAAGAAATTCAATCTTTGAGAAGTCTATTGGGTAAAGCTAAATTGACATTAACAATTTATACTCTTGATTCTTTATCATTAGAACTGCATTTGCAACATAGAGACTTAGTTCATAAGTATTTGGGATTACCTTTGGATACAGGACAGATTGTTTCTATTAGCACTTTTGTTGATGAGTACAATAAAGCGTCAAAGGGTATAGCAACGCCACTGGATAATACTTTTCTACACAGAGATGAAGAATTAGAAAATATCAAACAGCAAATCAAGCAAAGCGACTTCTTAATAATCACTGGCGTTGCAGGAGTTGGTAAAACAAAAATAGCAATTGAGGCTATTAATAGTTTTTTAGCGGAGAATTTATCTTATGATGCTTTTTGTGTTTCTTATAAAAATTGTGAATTGTTGAGTGATTTATATCAACACTTTGACGATAAAAAAGATTATATCCTTTTCGTTGACGATGCCAATAGAATAGATGCTTTTAGTCAAATTACAGGTTTTTATAAATCGCAACGAACAGGTAATTTAAAAATTCTGCTTACTGCAAGAGATTATGCTTTGCCCATTGTAGAAAGTTTTTGTTTTGGATTTGTACCCGCCCAATTTAATTTAAAAAAGTTCACAGATGAACAAATTACTGATATTATCAAGGCAGAACCTTTCAATATCTCAAATTGGCAGTTCCATAAAGAAATTGTTCGTATAGCGGATGGCAATCCGCGGCTTGCAATTATGACGGCATTGCTTGCAAAGCAAGAGCAAAATATTTATGCTTTAGCGGATGTGTCCGATTTGTTTGAGAAATATTTCTCAACATTTGTAAATGATGATGGAGAATTCTCCAATCAATTTAATATCAAATGTCTGGGAATTATTGCTTTTTTTAATGCTATACCCTATAAAGATAAAAATATAACTGAACCTATTTTACAAAATTTTGGTGTTGATTATTCATTATTTATTGATGCAATTGAAAAATTAGACAGATTAGAATTAGTAGAAATTCGATATGATTATGTGAAAATCCCCGAACAAAATTTAGCAACTTTCTTTTTCTACAAGACATTTGTAAAAGATAATTTACTCTCATTTGAAATACTTTTAATAAAATATTTTAATGAGAATAAAAATCGGTTTAAAGATTGTGTTATTCCTGCAAATAATACTTTCGGCTATGAAAATGTGATGCAAAAACTTAAACCTATTCTCCAAAACTATTTAAAATCAATAGAAAATGATGAAGAAAGGATATTTGCATTTTTAGAAACATTTTGGTTTTACCTGCAAGAAGAAACATTATTGTTCGTTTACAATGGGATAAATCAATTGCCTTTACTCCATAACATCATTTATGAAGTTAAATATGAAACAAATGATTTTACTTATGAACAAAATAAAGTTATAGAACTGATTAGTAATTTTTTCCGATTTCAAAACAAACTCAAGGATGCAATCGAATTGATTTTTGAGTTTGTCAGAAAGAAACCTGAACGTTTACCAGAACTTATACACAACATTAGAGAAGTACTTGTATTTGATTGTACAGACGAGGGCTATGGTTTTGAAAGGCAAAATATACTTTTCCGAATTTTAATTGATGGGTTAAATAAACAGGACATTTTATATTCAACGATATTTTATGAATTGTCAAAAACATTTCTTGCTTTTAAATATCGACAAACAGAAAGCGGAAGACATAATACCATATCACTTTATCAATACCCAATCCCCGACAATAAATGGATTAGAACATTTCGAAAAAACATTTGGGAGAATGTAAATGACAATTTCAAAACGTTTCCTGAGAAATCTCTCGAATTATTGCAGAGTTATGCAAAAGTAAGTCCAGACGTGACAAAAGAATTAATGGAATATGATATTCAATTTTTGATACCCATTATTGAAAATCATTTAATACCTGACATATTTGAACACTGTTTGTATGTTCAAGAACAAATTAGATGGTGTAAAAGAAATGAAATAACACCTTTTGAATTCGTTTCTTTATCTCAAAAATTTACAAATCCAACTTATGAAATGTATCTTATTTTAGACTGGGATAGTTATAGAGATAAGAATAGTTATGATTTTGACAACTATAGAGAATATGAAAAATTAAAGGAAGTAGAAGTTCGAAAATATTTTGTTTTTAATGACATTCAAGAAATCAAATCGTTTTATGATACTTTTATTCACTTAAAAAGTATTGCAGAAAATGATTGGAGTTACAATAACTCTTTCGATTTAATTATTGATGAAAATTGCTCAAAGAATTTCGAATTAGGTTGTCAGTTTCTATCCGAAGTAATAGCTACAAATAATCAAATTAGTTATATTCCAAGAATTGTTTTTAGAAATCAATTAATCACACAGGAAAAATCACAATATATCTGGAACATTATACAAAGCAATGATTTTGAAAATAGATATTCTTGGGAGTTGTCTTTTTATGATAATCTGGCAGACAGTCTAATCAATGAAAAATATATTGAACAGATTAAAAATACTGTAAAAAAACTACCGGATAGAACTTCAATATGGTTTGGCGGCTTAAAACGATATTTAGCTGTTGAACCTAATTTATTTCAAGAATTATTACAAATCATTATTGATAAGCACGAAAAACAGGACAAAATAGTTTTTGTACAATTCAATATTATAGAAGACCATTTTGATGAGTTAGGGAATGATATTGATTTAATAAAGAAACTATACTTGCAACAGGATTTAATAGACAATCACTTTGACCTAACTCGAAAAGGATTTGCAAAAATTATACAGCGAGACGAAAACTTTCTTATTGAGTATATAAATCAACATTGCTTGCATGAAGATAGATATTTGAATGTCATTTGGGAATCCGCTAATATTGAGCCGATCCTAAAAACTGTTTTTGATTCGATTGATAAAAAAGATATGTATTTTGGGTCTAGAGGGCATTTTTGTAATTCTTTCTTTTGGAATTTACCACAAGAAGCAAATCGTCGTGCAAAGAACTTTCTTCTGGATTATTGCAGAGAAAATTATGAAAGTTATAAGAAAACGAATCTTATTGTGGATATAGCAAGACATTCAATGAGAGAGTTATTTGAAGATGTGTTGTTACTGTTTATATCCTTAACACAAAATGTTGATTTATTTTCTAAAATTTGGTGGATAGGAAATGGAGGAATGTATTCAGGCGATGTAATAATTGGAGACGTTAAAGCTGCAGAATGGCGTAAAATACTTTCTATTGTTGAAAAATATGACATTGGAATAAAATTGTTGCCCATAAAGCAGTATATAAATCAAGAAGTTGAAAGTTCATTAAATTATGCTGATTGGGAACGAAAAAGAAAATTTATTGAAAATGATTAAAGTTCAATTATATAATAGATAAAAAAATGCACAGTTGTTAACAAGAAGTCTGCTACAATCTAAGTGTGATTTCGCCGAAAGCGTTGCGGGAATCTGGTAGTTTATCTCACATCGTCAATTCACTTAACCGGTACTTTGCAAAACCGCTGGAAAGTAAACCGGCGAATAACATGCAAAACCGAAATACCTTTTAACTTTAAAAGAATAACTTAAATAAATTATTACTTTTGCCATGTTTATTCATTAATATACACGAACATTATGAAACACTTTTTAGCCTTACTTATATTCATTTTAATGTTTTCCGGATGTACTACAAACCCTGATAGGGTGGATCTTACAAATTATCATAAAACAGCTATTTATTATGGAGGAGACATACTCACCATGAATGATGAAATGCCTGTTGCCGAGGCCGTTCTTATCGGGGACGGTAAAATTTTAGCCGTAGGAAAGCAGAAAGAAATACTTAAAAATAAGAAAAGAGATACTAAACTGATAGATATCAAAGGAAAAACCATGCTTCCCGGTTTTATAGATTCTCATAGTCATATTAATCAGGTTACCAAGTTTCCCGATTTCTCGCCTGCCGAGGGAGTAGTTTCAAAAGAAACTTTAGTAGAATACGGAGCACAGCAATTTAATGAATGGTTTGAACGCTCCCAAGCCGAAGGAACTTATGAGCAGGGTGATTGGTTTATTGGCAACGGATATGATAATACTATATTTCCTAATGCGGAAAACCCAACTGCTGCGGATCTTGACAAGATATCAGCCGATATTCCGGTATGCATAATTCATATGAGCAATCACGTGGCCGTAGTAAATAGTAAAGGCTTAGAAATTCTGGGTTATTATACCGGCAGTCAGTATATGGCAAAATATAATAAACTTCTTGGGAAATATCCGGACGGAAAGCTTAATGGTTTGTTGGAGGAGGAAGCATATTTCAGGCTCTACTTTGACCCGAATGTCATTATGGATAATACCAGAACCAATACTCCTACCGATGAAAATATCCTGCGGAATGCAATGCATTTATATGCAAGTATGGGAATTACCACAGCTCAGGACGGAGCCGGAAGTAATATTGCGGAAAGTGTAAAAAAGATTATTGCAGAAGGAGATTCGTTATTGATAGATATCAATAGTTACGGTCCCAAGGAAAATATGCCCGGTCCTAGTAGAGAAACAAAATATACCAACGGATTGAGGATTGCCGGGGTAAAGCTTTTCCTCGACGGTTCTCCGCAGGCAAAAACAGCCTGGCTGCTCCAACCGTATTATGTTGTGCCTGATGGTAAAAGTGCAGACTATAACGGGTTTCCACAGATGACCGATGCGGCTTTATATGAGGAACTGGTTATTTGCATGAGAAACGGTTATCAGGTTATAGCACATGCAAACGGGTCTGCAGCAATCCGGCAATTCCTTGAACAATATAATAAAGCCTTGGAAACAACAGGAGCCTCTCAAGATCTTATGCCGGTCATTATACATTCCCAAACAATAACAGAAAGTCAGTTGGATGAAGCGGAAAGACTCGGAATCAATCCTTCCTTCTTTCACGATCATACCTACTACTGGGGAGACTATTATCTTTCATCCATCCTTGGTCCGGATTTGGGGCAACACATCAGTCCGTTAAGTTCCGCCCTGAAAAGAAATATTAATGTAACCATCCATCAAGACTCGCCGGTAGTACCTCCGGACATGATATTCAGCATACATAATGCGGTAAATAGAATTACCCGCAACGGACAATCAATAGGACAACAATATACTGTCGATCCTATGGACGCAATTAAATTGGTTACAATTAACGGTGCCAAACAATATTATCAGGAAAACGAAAGAGGAAGTATAGAACCCGGAAAGATTGCGGATTTTGTTATTCTGGATAAGAATCCCGTTAAAGTTGATAAACTGCATATAAAAGACATTATAGTTCTGGAAACTATAAAAAGAGGTAAAACAATTTACAAAAAAGAAATATAGATTTACAAGATTCCAATAGGTAAGTGCGTTAAAAGATAGCCGCAATTATTTCACCTTAAATATTATTATCTCTTTTTATTAAGAACACCTGATGGATTTTGTTAAGACGTTGCTATTCTGCCTCCGCAATGGTCTCTTTCTGCTCCGGTTACGGATGAATAGATGTTTACCTTTTCAATCATTCTCAATACCCCCATAAAAGCAAATATCACCGCTTCTTTGTAATTGACAAGAGTTTCGTCAGGAATAATTATCTCACCTTCATTTATATAATATTCAATTCTTTTTATCAGGTATTTGTTGAAAGCTCCTCCTCCGGTTATCAGTACTCTTCCTTTTCGTTTTATGCTTCTTGCGATCTGAATTGCAATGTGTTCAGTGTAAGTAGAAATCATATCTTTAATCTTCATATTTGAAATATAATTGGCATATACCGGTTTGAAGAACGTATTTACATATTCTTTTCCTAATGACTTCGGAGGCGGAAGTTTGTAATATTCCAGATTGTTTAAATCATTCAACAAGTTTTTGTTTATTTTACCCTTTCTTGCGATTTCACCGTCTTTATCAAAATCTTTCCCCATGCATTGCGACAATTCGTTGAGGATTATGTTTGAAGGACAGATGTCAAATGCCACTCTCACCTTCTTTTCATCAATATATTCATCATAAGAGATATTACTGAATCCGCCTATGTTGATACAAAAATCATAACCGCCGAAAAGCAGTTTGTCGCCGATTGGAACCAAAGGCGCGCCTTGTCCGCCCAATTCAACATCCTGCGAACGGAAATCATAAACAACAGGTAATCCGCATATCTTGGAAATTACGTCACCCTTACCGATTTGTACTGTTATCCCTTCACTTGGCTTGTGGAATATAGTATGCCCGTGGCTCGCAATAAAATCGGGATTGATATTATATTTCTCACAGAAAACATTCACTTGTTTCCCTGTAAATTCTCCGTATATTCTGCTTTTACCTTCCAAGTCGGTTTTATCGGAATAAAAAGCATCCTTCAACAGTTGATGAATATCCTCCGGATAAGCAACGGTTTCCGCAATATTTATTTTAAAATGCCATTTATCTGTGAAATAAAAACTGCAAAAGACAATATCAAGTCCGTCTTGACTTGTTCCGGACATTAATCCGATTACTTTATATGTTTCAGTTAAATCATTATTCATCTTACAGAAGTAAATGCAACTATTTTTTTAGAACTTTTTTATTAATGACAATTTTTCCATCACAAACAATTTGAACATAATAAACTCCCTTTGGTAAGGAGGTAATATCTATATTCGTTTTTTCTTCTGCAGGATTAATTTTACTAATGATATTGCCGGCAGTATTGAATATTAAAATATTAACCGATTGATATTTTGCTTTTTCGAATTGAATAATAAATTTCCCCGAAGTAGGATTCGGATAGATGATAATTTCTTCGGTATTATTAACCGATATGCCTATATGAGTAGTAATAAAAATTTCCTCATTACCGAAATAGTATTCGTCTTCGGCAATTTCTACAAAGACTCTATATGTATATTGAGTGTTAGCATCCAGATTAATTAAATCATATTCAAGTTCATTGATAGAAGGGCTAAGATTAATTTTGGTGAAATCTTGCTCGGAAGATTTTTTATATTCGAAACCTTGAGCAATTAAAGTAGTATTCTGGATATTAACAAACCCATTTAATGTTGCGTTCGAATATGAAATATTTGTTGCCGGTAAAGTTGTCATTACACTCATGCTGAAAATGGGATAACCCTCATTAACAAAAGGTTCAATATCCGTTTTATATGTTAGCGGATCTGCATTTAGAATATTTACAAATTCTTGAGTTTGCATGTCTTCGCTTATTTTATCCATTCCTCCAAAAGTACCCGAACCATCACAAGTATTTAAGTAATAAGAATTATCTACCTCGTGACTACCGTATTTATATCCGAGAATGCCGCCTCTTGTTTTTCCTGTAAGAGTTCCCACATTATAAGAGTTTTTAATAAGAATATTTTCATATGAAGTTCCGACAACTCCACCCGAATAAGCATTAGAAAACGTTGAAGAAAAGATTTCACCTGTATTATAGCAGTTGGATACAGTTGTTTTTTTACTTTCCCCGATAATTCCTCCTGCAGATGAAAATATCTTAGAAGTATTGGCAGAATTAGTAGCAGAGATTTCACCTTTATTATAACATTTATTCATTAATATATTACTTCCGGAATTACTGGAAATAATTCCTCCGGCATAAGATGAAGGGGAATAATCATCATCACTTGATGGGCAAGAACTATAAGCAACAACATTACCGGTATTGTAACACTCGGTTACATCCATACTTGCTGCAACGTTCACATAACCAATAATTCCTCCGGAATAAGCATTAGCCAAGGTCGAAGTACATGAAGAAAGAATTTCACCCGTGTTATAGCAGTTAGTTATAGTAATATTTTCAGTAACTATACAATGCCCAATCATTCCTCCCGAATAAGAGAAAGACGGAAAGCCGGTAGGCGAACACGAAGTGTTGGAAGATATTGTGCCTGTATTATAGCAGTTGTTTATAGTTGTATTAGATCCATATCCTACAATACCTCCGGAACAAAGATAAGAGCCGCTAGAATTACAATAAGAATTAATATTAGCCGTATTATAACAATTTTCAATTATAACATCCGATGAATATCCTACAATACCTCCTAAATATTTACTGCCGCTCCCAGATAATATTACGGTACTTTCTCCAATAATTCCAATATTCCTTACACTTCCGTATTGAGCATATCCGAATAATCCGGCTCTCGTTAAAGTTTGGCTTTCGAGATACATATTACTAACCGTATGTCCGTCTCCGTCAAAGTGACCGGCAAAGAAATAATAATTGCCGTTAGGTATATAAAAACCCATTGAAGGCCATTGAAATGTTTGGCTACCGACAAGGTCAACATCAATTGTCATTCGGTAATATTTATTATAGCCGACCGCAGGTCCGAGAGCGCCGATACCATTATTTACAATATAAGCTAAGTAGGCGAGATTTTCGGCACTTTCAATTAAATAAGGATCGCTTTCGGTACCCGAACCGTTTTCCCATGGCTCATAGTTGCCTGTCCATACGCTCACTTGGGCATGGGATAATGAAACAATTAGGCTTACTAATAGGGTTGGTAGGAGTTTTTTCATGATTTTATTTTTTAGGAGATGAATAATATTTTGTGACGTTTGGGTAGATTTTTACTTTATTTTTCATGTTTATTTCAATATTTCTGACTTATTAATCAGATACAAAGGTAACTGTATTTTGTGTTTTATACAAATTTATTAGATTATGCATTGTCCGTCCTTGACAATAAAATTCCGTTACTTACCGTTATTCAAATTGTTAATATCAATAATAGAATTTATAAATCATTCTTCTTTAGATATAAAAAAAACAGTAACTTTGCAAGTTAAATCAATTTACGTAAAATAGAAAAAATGTTTAAACTTATGTTTCTTCAAATCTTATTACAAGTTCCCGTGTCGGCGGCAGATTCGCTTGACATGAGTATGCCTACTGAAATTAAAACTTCATTTTGGCAAATGTTTAATTACGGTGGTGTAATAATGTATCTTTTGTTATTGCTGTCGTTAATAGCCGTTTATATTTTTGTGGAACGTTTGATAATGGTTAATAAAGCAGCCAAAGACGACAAGGTTTTTATGACCAAGATAAGTGAAAGTATACGTGCCGGTAGAGTTGAGGAAGCAAAAACTTTATGTAATTATACGAATACTCCGCTTTCAAGAATGATTGAAAAAGGTATTAACAGTCTTGGAAAACCTTTGCAGGATATAAAAACCGCAATTGAAAATACGGGCAGGCAAGAAGTTGCAAAACTTGAAAAAAATGTCCCCTTCCTTGCTACTATCTCCGGTGTTTCTCCGATGATAGGTTTTCTTGGAACAGTTGTAGGAATGGTTAAAGCCTTCTACAATATGTCTATGGCAGGTAATAATCTTGATATTTCTATGCTTTCCGAAGGTATATATCAGGCTATGATCACAACTATCGGTGGTCTTATCGTCGGTATAATAGGATACATTCTTTACAATATAATTGTTACCAGAATTGAAAACGTTGTTACATTGCTCGAAGCAAAAACAACTGAGTTTATGGATGTTCTTGACGAACCCGCTGATAAATAATTGAATTATGGCAATCAGAACAAGAAATAAAATAAGGCTTGATTTTAACATGGCTTCAATGGCGGATCTGGTTTTCCTGCTGTTGATATTCTTTATGTTAACATCAACATTGGTGAGTCCGAATGCCGTAAAACTTTTACTGCCTACTTCCAACAGCAAAACAATGGCAAAGCCTGCTACTGTAACGGTTTATATAGACGATAAATATAATTATTATTTTGAGGATAAACTGATTTCTATTGATCAATTGGAAACCGGACTGAAAGAAAGGCTATATGGTGAAACGGATGCTTCTATTGTTTTACGTGCCGATAAAAGCGTTGAACTGCAGTACGTTGTTTCGGTTATTGACGCCGTTAATAATGTTAATGATTATTATGGTGCAAAAAATAAAGTTATCTTGGCAACCCGCCCACCAAAATAGGATTTAAAAATGAAACTAAAAGATAAAGCATCTCTTACAGGTTTAATAACTACTTTAGCGGTTCATATCGCAGTGATAGTAGTTTTATTGCTTATGGCATTTATTACCCCTTTGCCTTTACCGGGTGAGGAAGGTGTTGAGGTTATGCTCGGCTCTTCGAGTTCCGGCAGCGGAAGTGATTTGCTTTACGAAAAACCTAATGTTTTACCTGTTACTCCCAGCCGTCCGAGTTCTTCTCAACAGGAATCTGTTTCTACTTCAAATTCCGATGAGGAAATTTATATGCCGGAAAAGACCGATAAAGTTGAGAAGACGGATAATGCCGATAATATAGACGAAAAGGAGAATGTACAGCAAGAGCATAATCAGGTTGTAGAAAATAAGCCTGAAGTAGAACCCGAACCTACAGTAAACCCGAATGCTTTATACAGAGGTTCGTCGTCAAATAATAATAACAATCAAAGCGGTTCAGTAGGAGATGGCAGTGCCGGGTCTATCTATGGTAATCCGAATTCAACCAATGAATCGGGACTGGGCGGCGCAGGCGGCGGAATATCTTTTAGCCTCGAAGGACGTAGTTCCGTACACCTTCCGAAACCAATTTACGATTCACAGGAGCAGGGCAGGATTGTGGTGGAAATTCATGTAAATAAAAAAGGAGATGTTATTAAGGCAGTTGCAGGTAAGGCAGGAACAACGATTTCCGACCAGAAACTTTGGGCTAAAACCGAAGCTGCAGCCTTGAAAACCAAATTCTCACCTAACCCTAAAGCATCAGAAATACAAATAGGTACAATTACTTATAACTTCCGTAGAATGAATGAATAAGGATGATGTTCTAAACAGTGAATACAAGGAATGTCTAAACTTTCTGTATTCGCGTTTGCCTATGTATCAAAGAATAGGCAAAGCAGCATATAAAGCAAATCTAGACAATATTATTTCCCTTTGTAATTATCTCGGCAATCCGCAGGATAAACTTAAATTTATCCATATTGCCGGAACCAACGGAAAAACCTCCGTTTCACATTATATTGCTTCAATACTTGAGAAAGCCGGCTACAAAACCGGACTTTATACTTCGCCGCATCTTATCGACTTTCGCGAAAGAATATTAGTTAACAGCAAAATGATTGATAAAAGGTATGTCTGTAAATTTGTTGATATGCACAAGGATTTTATTCTCGAATGTAAACCGTCTTTTTTTGAAATCACAGTTGCAATAGCTTTTCAATATTTTGTAGATGAAAATATTGATTGTGCCGTAATTGAAGTCGGGCTCGGCGGGAGACTTGATTCTACAAATATTATTAAACCACTGTTATCAATAATTACGAATATCGGTTTCGATCATATGGATTTCTTAGGTAATGATTTAAGATCAATCGCCGGAGAGAAAGCCGGAATTATTAAAGAAAATACTCCGGTAATTATAAGCGAAACACAGAATGAGATAAAGGATATTTTTATTGATAAGGCATTGGGTTTGCATTCTTCAATATATTTTGCCGATGAATTAATTGAGGTTCTTGATGAACAAAGCTCATTGGATAATTTAAAAATTAGTTGCCGTTCTTATTTCAGTAATAGGCATTATGAAATAAACAGCAATCTTGTTGGGCATTATGAAGTAAAGAATATACGTGCTGTTATTTTAGCGACTGAGATTTTGAAAGATGAATTTAGAATTTCCGAAGAAGCCTTGAAAGCCGGATTTAAATCGACTGTTTTGCGCGGCAGATGGGAAGTTTTACATAAAAATCCGTTGGCAATTTGCGACACCGGTCATAATGCCGAAGGAATTAAAGAAGTTGTTGATTGCATAAAGCTGATTAAATACAATAAATTGCATATTGTTTTTGGCGCCGTTGGCGATAAAAATCTTGATGAGATTGTAACACTTCTGCCTAAAGATGCCGAATACTATTTTTGTAAACCGTCGATACCTCGCGGAATGGATATAGAAATATTGAAAGCGAAATTTCAATCGGCAGGAATAACAGGTAAAAGTTTTCCGTCTTGTTATGATGCATATCAACAGGCACTGAAGAATGCCGGAGACGATGATCTTGTTTTTGTAGGAGGAAGTACTTTTGTTGTTGCCGATGTATTGGAAGCAATTGAAATCCGATTGAACATCCGATAATTATCACGCCAACATATTATCATTCTAGTACATTATCTCATATCAATAATAGTTGCTTCCGGAAAATTCTCCTCTTTAAATTCAAAAATGGTTTTATCCTTGTTCGTATTCGGAATGAATTTAGTTATTATATACTCATATTCAGTGTTGTTGCTGTCGATAACGCTTAAAGAACTTACATGATTTGTTTTATTATTTAAGGTTATTTGTAAGTTTATTAATAGATCGTCTTTTTTCGGCTTAAAATCTATTGTTACCATAGACTGGAAAGTTGAGGAAATGCTTATGTCGAAATGATCTTTATAATTAAAAATCAGTGAAAACGGATTGACTATATCTTCATCGTCTTCTTCATTGTTGAAAATCGTTACTTCATTAATATCACTATAAAAATTAATAGTTTCTTTTCCGTTATCAATCATAATCAAATTTTCAATTTGAAGATAAAAGTTAGCCGTATCAATAAATAATATTCCGTTCATATTATTTATTGATGCGGCTTCGTCATTTATTATCTCACAAGTAAAATGAATTTCAGTAATCTTGTTCTTTGAAATAAAATCGATAAAATTATCTATAGTTTTTTCTGCTGATTGTGCAAGAGAGATGTTGGAAACTAATACAACCAATAGTGCTACTATCAAACGTTTCATGTTGTTTTGCGTTAAAATTACTTTGCAAAAGTAATTAACAAATTGATAATTGCAAATTGGAGGTTGATGTTTTTTGTAATTTTTACAAATCTCTTGATTTTACCAAATTAGTAAGATATCAATAGCAATGAATGTTTGCAAATATACATAAGGTGATATTGCATAACGGAAATCTTTGATTTTAATTAAAGTAAGAACAGTATATAAAATATTAAACCCGAAGAAAACAATACTGATAATCTTAGCGCCCGGATAGGCATTTATTAAGAAAAGACTTGCAAGTACGAAAAACATCTTATAGGAGAAACCTAAGATTGCAAGCAACGGGTTTGTTTTGATTAACTTTCGTTTTAAAGTTAATAATAGTAAAACAATAATTGCCGCAATCGAAAGCAGGACATCAATTATTAAGAATCCCGGTATTTCAAAATATGCCAATAAGCACGACAATAAAAATATTATTATTGTTGCCAGTTCTATTATTTGATTTTTTGTAAACATAATAAATATTGTTTAATACCGAATATGTTGTTTCTTTCATAAAAGAATTTCTTAGAAAGAATTTACAAAAATACTTATTGCATTCAATCTGAAAATAATATTTATAATTATTAATTCAAAAATATCTAAATGTAATAAACACGTTTTTAGATTGATGTAAATTCTAAACCTGTTCCTGCTTAAAAATTAACTTAAAATATGTTAAAGCCGGAGCACTCCAACCTTAATGAATCTTAACAAACCATCAGTTTAGCGGTGTCCTATTAATTAATGCTTTCTGAATTAACTTTTCAACTATTATTAATTTCCGTATCTTTGCCAATTCTAAAATAAACAGCTGAAGTATTATGGAGAAAATATTATTTGAAGAAAAGCAGTATTTTAGGCAATGGTGGCTTATTTTGCTGTTCGTGCTAATTGTGGGAATTTTCTTATACGGTATAGTTAAGCAAGTTATTCTCGGAATTCCTTTCGGAAATAATCCGATGCATAATTACGGATTAATTTTAGTAACAACTATTATGATTATTGTTTGTTTAGCGATATTCTTTATGAATCTTGAAACGAAAATAACCAACATTGGCATATACGTTAAGTTTTCTCCCCTTGTTTTAAATTATAAATTTTTCTCTTGGAATGATGTGGCTAAGTGGGAAATTATTAAATATCATCCTGTTCGTGATTACGGCGGTTGGGGAATTAGAGGAACAAAGAAAAACAGAGTATATAATGTCTTCGGAAAATACGGATTGTATTTAATATTTAAAAACGGAGATACAATGTTAGTTGGGACTAATGAACCTGATAAGTTAAAGAAACAGCTTGAAACTAAAAATTAAATTATGGGAAAGAAATTTGAAAAAAACTTTATAGTCAATTCATTTTTTGTTGATGAAAACAGAGAGCTTACCTTACCGAATCTGATGTGTTTTTTCCAGGAAATAGCTTGGGAACATGTTAATAACAACAATTGCGGATGGGATTTCCTTCAAGAATATAATGTTTTCTGGGCAGTAATAAGATTCAGATTGATTATCGACAGAATGCCGAGATGGAATGAGACAATTAGAGTTGTTACTTGGGGAAAACCTGTAGAACGGATTGTTCATCCTCGTGATTTTGAGGTTTTTGATGAAGAAGGAAATAGAATTATAATTGCAACATCATCATGGCTTATTCTTGATGTTAATACTTTCAAACCTCGCGAAGTACATTTTGAAGGTGAAGATGAGGTGAGAATAAACGAACACGCAATTCAGGAAAGTATTCCGAGAACTCCGAAAATTGAAAACATTAATAGAAGTAGAGTAAGAGAAGTACTTTACTCCGATTTAGATATGAATCGCCATGTAAATAATACACGCTATTTATTGTGGGTGTTGGATAATTTCTCTCAGGATTTTCATAAGAATTATAAGATGAAAGAATGTATTATCAATTTTGTTTCACAGGCAATGTGGGGAATGGATTATTATATAGTTCAAGAAGAAATCGAACCGGGTAATTTCGTGTCTAACATTATTGCAAGCGACGGCGATAGAGAATTATGTTCAGTACAAACGATCTGGGAAAGCAGATAAATTTATAAAATATAGAATTAATTTACTGCATTTGAGCTTTGTTAGTTAACTTAAGTGTTCTTGACTCTTACATTTTTAATCTTTTCTGGTTTTAAACGACAGAATATGTATTGTTACGCCTATCGCTATTCCAATAAGTAAGATTTTCAACCATATTGCAGTTACAAAAAATATTGCCGAAATGCTTATTGTTATCCATAAAAGTGATATGGAGGTGATTTTGACTTTTAAGGGAATAGCTCTGTGTATTTGAAAATCTTTGATATATTTTCCTAAATATTTGTGGTTTATTAACCAGTTATAGAGCCTATCGGAACTCTTTAAAAATAAAAAAGAAGATAAAAGCAAAAAGGGTGTCGTTGGCAGTATTGGTAGAAAGATTCCCAAAATTCCGAGAACCAATGAAATACAGCCGATAATTATAAACAATATTTTAATCATTCAGTCCCTCGTAAGAAGAAATACATTTTCTATATTCTTCCGGAATTTGTTTTGAAGTATAATCTTTATTAATTGCTACAATTACACTATGAGAAATAGTTTTTACTTCATCAGTATTGACGTCTATTAAATGTTGCCTCATCTTCATGCTTTTATTACCTATTTCGTAAATTTCCGATTTGCAAATAATACTATCATGAATTTTAACCTGCTTTTTGAAATCAATATTAATATTAACCAGAACAAGGTCGAAATCTGTCCAGTTAATTTTTTTGCTGAGAACATCTTCGATATAATTTGTACGTGCATAATCGAATAGATTGCATTGTGCGCCGTTGTTAACATGTCCGAAAGGATCAAGGTCGCTCATGCGTATTTGTATAGTAACAATATGTTTCATTAGAACAAATCCTCCACAACATTGAGTACATTATTTTCATCGGGATTCATTTCAAAAATATGATTCGGTTTCAGATAATGAAGTTCACGTGACTTTTTGAAGAGTTCTTCTCCGCCGCCTGTGATATTCAACATTATAATTTTCGATTTATCTATTTTTCCTTCCTTAACGGTCTTAATTAAACTTGCTGTTGCAACTGCCGCAGCCGGATGAATATCCACACCTTCAAGTTTCTTAAACAATTCACCGGTTTCTCTTGCGTCTGCATTGCTGATTGCCAGAAATTCACCATTAGTATCTTTCATCGCATCAAACAATCCGCCGGTTATGCCATATGGCGGTTTACGGTTTGAAAGAACCTTTGCGTCTATTTCTTCAACTTGCTTTCTGGCTTCATGTTCACAAAATGATAATAATTCCCTTGAGTTTGCTTTCCATGCATCAACCATAGGAATGAACGGAATATTCTGCGAGAGTATCAGTTTCATTTTCTTATTAGAGAATCTGCCGTCGGAAATTAATCTTAGATTTGCTTCCCAAGCTGCAATTGCTCCGGTTCCGCTTCCTACAGCTTGAAAATAATAATCGGGAATTTCTCCGATGAAAGTAGTTGCCGAAAGCATGGTTGTAGCCATGCCGTCTCTGCGTGCAATGTTTTTTGCCCCGCCCTCCGGATAAAATTTACTTGATTTTATGGATATATTACCGAGATGAATAGCATCGAAATAATCGCAACCGCTTTTAGAACAAATTAATTTCACACAATCATTCAACGGTTTGTCGAACCAAAGCGCATTCAAATTATCTTCAGGAACACAGAGAAGAAGCTGAATATTATTATCGGAACAAACCTTTGCAAAAGCCCTCGCAGTATTTCCGGCGGAAGCAACTACAAGAACGCCTTTCATTTCTTCAGTAATTCTTCCTCCGACAGAATATGCTTCGGTTTCTTTGAAAGAACATGTTGTCATGTTCGCTCCGATTTCAGGGAAATATCCGCTGAAAGTAATAAACAAATTATCCAACTTAAGATATTCTGCTAATCCCGTACTTTTGTATGTTACTGGAGCGCTGGAGCCGTTAAGAGTGCGGGAAACCGGAAGCCAGTCGGCAAACTTGTAAATTCCGTAAGAATCATCTTTCGGGATCATTTGTTTTTTCTCGTAAACAGCTCTTATTAAAGAGGGTTTCTCTCCTTTAGGATCATCAAGAAGCCAGCCGGTATCTTCAAATTCACGACCGTTTGCTACGTTGATTAATTTGTATTTTGTTGGGTTAATTTGCATAAAAATATTTTGATTGCAAAGATAGGAATTAGTTGAAAGTTAAAAGTTGAAAGTTGAAAGTTTTTTGAGAAGCCTTTTGTTGTTTTGATGCTTGTTGTTAATTAGATGATAGTTATGTAATTCTGATAATTAGAATATCTTGTTTGAAAAATAACTACGTTGTTTTAGAAATTGGCCGGTCCGAAACTCAAATTGCCAATTGTCAATTGGCAATTAATTTTTATCTTTGCAAATTACGCTGTAACCATTAAGATAATGAAATTATCAATAGTAATTGTTAATTATAATGTAAAGTATTTCCTTGAGCAATGCTTGATTTCGGTTCAAGATGCCGTTAAAGATATTCAAAATGAAATATTTGTTGTGGATAATAATTCTGTTGACGATTCTCTTGAAATGCTTTACGAACGTTTTCCGGATATTCATATAATTGCAAATAAGGAAAATGTCGGATTTTCAAAGGCAAACAATCAGGCTATACGACTTGCCAAAGGGGAGTATATACTTTTATTGAATCCCGATACTGTAGTTGAGCATGATACTTTTAAGAAAATGCTCAAATTTATGGATGAACATCCCGATGCAGGCGGGCTCGGTATAAAAATGGTTGACGGTAAAGGTAATTTTCTTCCCGAATCTAAAAGAAGCCTGCCTACTCCGGCAGTTTCATTCTATAAAATTTTCGGTCTTTCAACATTGTTCCCTAAATCCAAGAAATTCGGGAGATATCATCTCGGTTATCTTGATAATAACCAGACTCATGAGGTTGAGATTCTTGCCGGAGCTTGTATGCTTATGAGAAAGGAAGCTTTGGATAAAGTGGGCTTACTTGATGAAACATTCTTCATGTATGGGGAAGATATCGATTTATCATATCGAATTATTCTCGGCGGTTACAAAAATTACTATTATCCCGAGGCGCGTATTATTCATTACAAAGGCGAGAGCACCAAGAAGGGCAGTATGAACTATGTTTACATGTTCTATAATGCAATGATAATCTTTGCTAAGAAACATTTTTCCGGCAAAAACCTTAAGCTGTATTCTTTCCTGATTAATTGTGCAATTTATTTCAGGGCTTTCATTGCTATTGTTCAAAGATTCTTTAAAAAAATAATACTTCCGCTGATTGATGCAGGTATTATTTATCTGGGCTTTCTCTTGATTAAACATTTTTGGGAGCTTACAAAATTCGGTTTCAACGGGATTTACCCCGATTATTATGATTATGTTATTGTACCTGCGTATGTTCTCGTTTGGTTGATATTTATTTATTTATCCGGCGGTTACGACAAACCGTTAAAATTAATACGGCTTGTTCAGGGTGTTTTGATAGGAACTATCGCAATACTCGTTGTTTATGCTCTTTTACCCGACGAATTTCGCCATTCGCGATTTATGATTTTACTCGGTACGGTTTGGGCAACAATATATCTGCTTCTTTCGCGTCTGCTTCTCTCAAAAATTAAAAATTCCGGAATCCAACTCGCACATCAAGCTAAAAAAAGAATTGCAATTATCGGAAGTCCGTGTGAAACGGAAAGGGTTAACACCTTGTTAGATCAAACAGGATTAAGATCCGGACTTAGAATGTATGTTTACAATGATGATACAATTTGCAAGAAGAATAGCAAATGTGTGGGAAATATTTCTCAAATAGATGAAATCATTCATATTCATAAAATTGATGAGCTTATTTTTTGTGCTAAAGATATTTCTGCAAAAGATATTATTGATATGATGGCGTCTTTGAGAAAATATGATCTGGAATATAAGATTGCTCCCGAAGAAAGTATTTCTATCATAGGAAGTAATTCTATTAATACTTCCGGCGAGCTGTATGTTGTTGATATCAATACAATTAATAAACCTGCTAATAAAAGGAATAAAAGAATCTTAGATATTTTATTTTCTATATTTTTCCTGATTTTTTCTCCGATTTTGATTTTCATTGTCAAAAAACCATTAAAAATGTTTTCGGATATTTTTACTGTAATGGTTGGGGCAAAGTCTTGGGTTGGATATGATACTTCGGAACCGGAATATTATGAAAAATTACCTAAGATTAAAAAAGGAATTTTATCACCGGTTTACGTAATTGATAAATCGGTAAGAAGCTCAATAAATATTGCTGAAATAAATCTCCTTTATGCCAAAAATTATATGCTTAGCAATGACGTCAATATAATTTTTAAAGGAATAAGATATATTTAAAATCAATGATAAGATAAAGTTCAGACTTATTTTATTTTGATTTAAAGACTTGATAAAAAATAATTTAGTATGCAGATAAATTTAAAAAAACCGCTTGTTTTTTTCGATTTGGAAACAACAGGTTTGTCGATTACAAAAGACAGAATCATCGAACTTGCTATATTGAAAGTTAATACTGACAATTCGGTAAAAGAAAAAACATGGTTGATTAATCCTGAAATGCCCATTCCTCGAGAGTCGGCACTCATTCACAATATTAGCGATGAAGATGTTAGGGATAAACCGACTTTTAGACAAGTGGCAAAGGAAATTGCCGATTTTATCGGAAATGCGGACCTTGCCGGTTTTAATGCAATTAAATTCGATATACCCTTTTTGGTGGAAGAATTTCTAAAAGCCGGTATCGACTTTAAAGTCCGTGATAGAAAATTCGTTGACGTTCAAAATATCTTTCATAAGATGGAACCGCGAAACCTTTCTGCCGCATATAAGTTTTATTGTGATGGCGAAATTGTTGATGCTCACCGTGCATTGAACGACACAAAGGCTACTTACGAAATTTTTGTAGCTCAATTGGAAAGATATCAAGATACTGAGTATAAAGATAAATTCGGAAAAGTTTGTACGCCGATTGTTAATGATGTAGAGAAACTTAGCGATTTTACACATCAAACAAAAAGTGTTGACCTCGCCGGTTATATAGTTTATAATGACAACGGTCAGGAAGTTTTTACCTTTGGAAAATACAAGAATAGACCGGTTCGTGAAATTTTTGATTATGAACCGCAATATTACGACTGGATAGTTAAAAGTGATTTTCCGGAATATACTAAAAAGGTGTTGACGAGAATTTACACGGAGATGAAGCAGGGAAACGGGTTTAAACTTTTTTAGTGTTGTCTTGAAATACGGAGACATTTAGAATTTGTAGTTTTCTTAAAAGAAGTATAAGCTGTGAAAATAATTTGTGTAGGAAGTAATTATGCGGATCATATCAAAGAGATGCAAGCTGTCGGATTCAAAAATGAAATCCCGGCCGAGCCTACTATTTTTACCAAGCCGGATACGGCACTTCTCGTTAATAATAAACCTTTTTATTATCCCGACTTTTCTCGGAATATTCAATACGAAACCGAATTGGTAATTAAAATTGATAAAATCGGAAAGTATATTCAAAAGGAATTTGCGTCAACTTATTATTCGGAAATTGCTACCGGAATTGACTTTACTGCCCGAGATATTCAGCAAAAGCTTAGAGCTGAAGCAAAACCGTGGATTCTGGCAAAGGGTTTTGATAACTCTGCACCCGTCAGCAAGTTTATTCCCATCAATTCATTAAAAGACAGTAATGAAATTGAATTTTCATTAAAATTAAATGATAAAATAGTACAAAACGGCAATTCTAAAAATATGATTTTCGGCTTTGACGATCTAATTGTATATATTTCGCAGTTTATTACTTTAAAAATAGGAGATCTTATTTTTACCGGTACACCTTCGGGCGTTGGAAGTGTAAAAATCGGAGACAGACTCAAGACGTATATAGAAGATAAAGAAATGATGAATTTTGTTGTGAAATGATTTTGACAAACAGTGTTTTATACCCTTTGGAATGATAATGTGAAATTATAGAATTACAAGGTTACAGGATATTGTCAAATCTTCAAATTCGATAATATGATGGAAGAAAAAATTAAAAAGATATGTTTTCTGCAGGTTGCTCATTTTCCTGATGACGACAGGGTTTGGTATCATCAAGCTTTTACATTGGGAAATAGTGGTTTTGATGTTTCTGTTATTTCAACGCGTACAGATTCTTCAGACTTAGAGAATGTTTTCTGTTTTGACGATTCCGGAATGCCTAAAAAAACCGTTTGCAGAAAGGTATCCGATATTTTTATTAGAATCAAGCCGGATATTATTATTTGCGATAATCCGCTCGCGGTTTACTTCGCTTCAAAATATCAAAAAAAATATCAACAGGAAGTAAAAATCATCATTGATATTACCGAATGGTATCCATCGAAAAAAAATCTTGTTAATCTTAATAGAATAAAACGTTTTATGAAAAAAACAGCTCTGAAATGTTTAAATTTCTACAGCGGTTTTTTAGTCGACGGTTTTATTTTCGGAGAATATCACAAGGCGAAAATCTTTAAGAAATATTTCAGTAAAAAACCTTTTGTTGATTTGCCTTATTATCCTGATTTAAAATATATTGACAGAGGTAGAACCAAGGTTGATTTTTCTACATGGAAGGTATTGTATAGCGGCCCGTTGACTAAAGAAAAGGGTTTTTATAATGTGATTAATGCAATGAATGCTTGTGCTCTTCATAATCAGTGTTTCAATTTTGAATTGAATGTTATTTCAAATGGTAATCCCGATGATGAGCAAGAACGACAAATAAAACAATTGCCGAATAATATCGAAATAAAACTTCATAAATATTTCCCATTTGAACAGTTTTGCAAAGTGATTGCAAATTATGATCTGTATTTTGATTTGAGAGAAAAAGATGAGGAGAATAATAATTGCTTGCCTATTAAACTGTTTTACTATATTGCTTGCGGCAGGCCTGTAATTTTCTCCGATTTGGATGCAATTCGTTTACATGTATCTGAAATTTATGAAATGGGTAATTTGGTAAATCCGCAAGATTATAAAAATATTTCAAATATAATTACGGAGTATATTGCTGATAATGATAAATATTACAAACATTCGGCTGCCGGGTTAAAATATTCAAATGAAAAATATAATTGGAGTTTGATTTCGGAAAAATTTGTGAATTTCATAAAAAATGAGTTCGATTAATTTAAAAAAGAATATTATTGAAACAATTTTTGTAAAAGGAGGGATACTTATCCTGAATTTTGCAATAACTTTTTTTGTGGCTCGATTGTGGGGTGCGGAAGGAAAGGGTATTGTAGCTCTTTTTGTCGCAGATTTGGGAATTATTTCTATCTTCTGTAATATTTTCACAACAAGTAGTGTTTCATATTATTTAAAAAAAGTAGGACAGTCGAGATTAACAACGCAGGCTTATATTTGGGTATTTATTGCTTCGGGAATTTTAGCGTTGATAATGTCTTTTTTCGGAGAAAGCAACTTAATATTACTGCTGTTTATTGTTTCTGTATTATTGGGATTTGTAGTATTTCATTCATCTTTATTCATCGGCGATCAAAAAATTCCGTATTATAATCTTGTAACACTGTTGCAGCCATTGCTACTGCTCGCTTTTATGCTTTTCTTTTATTTTGTTTTCAATAACAAATTCGGTTATTACTCTTACTTCTATTCGCAAATAATTTCATTGACATTAATATTTTTTGTTGCAAAAATACTCACCAGAAAAATATTAGGTAAAAGCAGGTTTCATCTTGATAAAAATACAATAAAGGATTCTTTTAATTTCGGTTGGAAAACAGAGTTGAGCAATTTCCTGCAATTTTTGAATTACCGTTTCAGTATGTATGCACTATCATTTCTAAGCGGAACGGAAGGACTGAAATTAGTCGGAGTTTTTTCGATAGGTGTTTCTATTTCCGAAGCAATTTGGGTTTTTAGTAAAAGTATTTCGGTTGTTCAGTATTCAAATGTATTAGCTACAGGCGATTCTGAAGTTTCACGTAAGGAAACTGCAAAAGTTTCATATATAAGCTTATTAGCATCATTAATTTGTATAGCGATAATTGCAATTTTACCGGCAAATGTTTTTGTGTGGCTTTTCGGTGGTGAGTTTGAATATGTAAAGACAGTGATTCTACTTATGTCACCCGGAATTTTGGCAATATCTATTTCAAATGTTTACGGCAACTTTTTTTCTGCTATAGGAAAGTTGAATATTCTTATTATAAAATCGGCGGCCGGGCTGTTAGTTACAATAACTTTATCTTTATTATTAATTTCGAAGATGGGTATCACCGGCGCGTGCATTGTAAATTCGTGCGCATATATTGTTTCTTCGGTAATATTGATAGTTTATTTCTTTCGAAAGAGGTAATAATGCATAAATGTTGTAAGAATTAAGGATAAATTCCGGTCGGCATTTCGTTCGAAATGCCGACCGGAAAACTCATCAAACTTATTTTCCAACTTTCACAAAACTACAAGTTTTTATATCATTATCGGTTTTTATCTTTATAAGATAGAATCCGCTTTCTAAATCTGAAATGTCAAATAAGAATTTATCTTCTTGTATTGAGACATGTTTCAGAATCTTACCTTGCAAATCAAGCAATGTGATATTTGTCATATTGTTACATTCTATTGTGATGCTTGAATTTGCAGGATTTGGATATAAAATAACATCATTTGAAATATCTTCGATACCTTGGATATTTTTAAATCTTGCAATAATATCTATATTATCAGTAATATTAAAATTATATTGGTCATCGTTACCGACAATATTTTCGTTTATAATCCAGTTTTCAAAATTATGATTAGAAGCCGGCGTTGCAATTAAAATTACATTTTCATTATGATTATATGTACCGTCGCCGGAAACTGTTCCGCCGTTTACGGGTTCAATTATTATGTTAACGGTGTATGTGTTAATCTCGAATTGTGCGGTTAAAGAGCGGTCTTCCGAAACGGTAAAACTATATATGGCGTCGGTAGAAATAACTTCATCGTTTTGTGTCCAGTTAAGGAAAGTATAACCTGTGTTGGCGTTTGCAGTTAAAGTTGCAGTTACACCATAATTATATATACCGTTACCGGTTATATCTCCTCCTTCCGAAGGAAAAACATTTGCAGATATTGTATAAGATAGAATATTAAAGTTTGCTACAAGATTTCTATCGTTTTCAACTATAAAAGAGAATATTGCATCGGTAGAGACAATATTTCCGTTTTCTGTCCAATTAGCAAATTCATACCCGGAATTAGGAGTTGCAGTTAAAGTAACATCGGCTCCTTCTTCGTATCCTCCGTTTCCGGTAATACTGCCGGCATTTGAAGGGTTAATTGTAGCAGAAATTATATAATATGTTATAGTGCCTGTACTTACAGGGATTTCTTGAATATACGGTTCATATTGTTGGCGTGTAACAACAATCATAACATTATCCTCTTCAATAATAGGATTGTCGAGTATAACATCAACGCTTCCGGTTTCATCAACTACACCTACTCCGAAAAGTATTCCGTTTTGTGAAATAGCTACATAAGAACCTGCAATTGCGGAAACTTGAAAAGTGGTTGAGCCTTGCGATATTTCAGGTGCATGTGAAACAATATTAGGATCCGGTTTTGTAATATATGGCATTATAGAACCGTCGCCAAAGACGTGATAAGCTTGCCAGTAATATTGTGCGGTTACTGATCCGGTATATCCGCCAGTACGAGCATAAGTAACGGCAATATTCCCGAGATATAGAAGGGAGTTTACCGAGTTAAAAGCATCATCCGTAAACATTATATCATAAACACCCGTTGTTGAACCGGCGACAGAAGGAGACGTTCCGAATTGTACTGTATGAGCACCAACCGACCAGTAATAATCTTCGTACCAGTAAGAACTGGGAGCCGAACCTATATAAGCTACCGCACCTTTTTGTTGTGCACGTATCATAGCTTCAGCCAGACATACTTGGCTATATCCGAAGTTTGCGGCATCACAACAATTTCCGATAGCAATAAAATATTTATCCGTATTAGTTAATGAATTCACATTACTAACCGTAAAAGACGGATCCGACCAGGATGTGTTACTGCCGTGAGCCGTGTAATTGGCTAAACCAACTCCTGAACTTAAATGGTTATAACAACCTGTATATGGAGATGATAAATATGCATTCACATTGTTAAAACCATGTTCTGTATTTACATAATTGGTTGTAGCATAATTGATTGTCGGTTGCCCGACTCTATAATTCCACGAAGCATCTGCTCCGGCGATTAAAAGTACATTGTCAAGATATGATGGGTCTGCCATAGTGTATTTTTCATAAACAAGAGTCTTTTCCAAAATATTATTTAATTGATCTGTAGTTTCGGCCGACATTCTGCTGCAATACATATCAGGAAAATAATCATTATCAGGGGAGCTGTAATACAAATCCGTAACATGAGAAGTACTACTTCCGGATGTACTTGGCACTTGGCCAACATCTCCTACTAAAACCAAATACGTTGGAACTGTGCCGTTACTTACACCTTCATTATATTTCTGCTGAACAAAACTTCTTATTGTATTGTAAGTAGTGCCGATATCATCCGTATAATTTATATCAACATAAAAACCCTTTTGTGTTTTCCATAATAACCAGTCTTGTAAGGTTGTTTCATAATTGCGCGGAGCAATAACCAACATATGTACCGGAGTTTTGTATAGATCGGGATAATCATCATAAACACTCTTGTTAAAAAGTTGATTGTAAACAGGAACAAAATACGGACTGAATGTGCTCCTATATAATTGTTGTGTTTTCTCATAATTAGCATTCTCGAAAGTAACTTCAACATTTATATTATTATAAACTTTTATTGTATTGGTTGAAGGATTATAATTTACAGGATTAACTGATATCATTCCTACCCGTAGTTCCCTGATTTTTCCTAATTCTTCGACAGTTACTATTTCTTCTTCGTTATACTTTGAAGTTTGATAAGCTTTTTCGTCGTAGTTAAAAATTATATCCTCAGGTCCAGAATTTTTTGCAACACTTTCTTGCATAGGAAAAAGAACCGAAAGATTATAATCGTTGAGAGAATATTCCTTTACTGTATAATCTTTAATTTTTATTTTAATATTCGCATTTTCCGGAATGGCAATTAGTTTTCTGCTTGCAGGAAGAGCAGGAGCGCCGATTTCACCGTTGGGATAAGTGTTTTCCAAATACAAATCTGTAAATAGTCCGTATTCCGTTTCGATTGTTGTAAAATTTATTGCATTATAATTAAAATAAGCATTAAATCCTTCAATGCTGTTATTTCTGCATTGAATTTCATTGGGATTGCTGTTTAGATTCAAATTGTATTCCTGACTATAGGAAAAAAATGAAATTAATAAAATGCTAAGAGAAAGGATAAGTTTTTTCATATAAATTTAAATTTAATCTCACAAAAGTACATAAAAAAAGTCCGATATAAAAATATACCGGACTTTTTTATAAGAAATCAATTTATTATTGTTTTACAATTTTTTCGGTTAATATACCGTCATTGTAAATGATTTGTATTAAATATGTACCTTTTACTAGATAATCAATATTAATATTGTGTGAATTTGCTTTGATATTAGTTTGATAAACAAGTACACCGGTTAAGGAGTAAATTTTTATTTGATTCATATTTTTACATTCTATAGTAAGATTGCCTGTTGTAGGATTAGGATAAATTGTGGCGTTATTACTGTAGTTATTTATACCTGTATATTCTAAGCAAGCTTCAACAGAAGGTTCCGATTCTCCCACTGAATTAACAGCGGTAATATAATAACAAATATGTCCGGTATATATATCATTATCTGTATATGAAGTGCCGACTATACCTGATGCAATAATGTCTCCGTCAACATAGATATTGTAACTATTTGCACAAGCCATATGATCCCACGTAAGTATGGCGGAATTATTAAGAGCTTCAACAGCGAGTCCGGTCGGAGCAGAACAAACATCATCGGTAATTTCTATAGAAATACATTCGGGCAGAGATTCGCAACTCGGTGAATTATAAACAGCAATTATACAATAAGTATGAATTCCTTGAGAAACATTTTCATGTATAAATGTATTTTCAGTAGGAGTATCAATAGTTATCCCGTCGCATTTAACTATAAAATGTGATGCATCTTCAATAGAATTCCAAGTTAATATAACATTGTTGTCTTCGGTATTGGCTGCTAAATTAGAGACAGGTTCGCAGGTACTTACTTCAAAACTGCAATTACATGTAAATTGGGTTGCAACGCCTGCGGAAGGTGTTCCGGAACTTTGATAAATCATATTTCCGCCTTCATAATAGATTTTGAAAGAACACTCATAGGTATATTGACCGGTAATAAATGTTACGGTTACATCAGTACCTGCCATAATTTCTAAAGTAAATGAGGCAGATGGGCCGCTGCTGATTGTTAGCTCTTGTGTTGGAGTTCCGTCACTGAATGATACGGATAATTTATTTCCGTTCCAACCGTCACCATAACTATCTGCAAGGTCAAATATAACATTACACGAATTTGAAATAGAAAAATCACCTGTGGCTATTATGTTGCCGGAAGCTTCAAGAGATGCTTCGAATTCAATAACTTCAGTATAAGGTGTTTCTTCATCTATCTCTACATAATAAATGGCTACTACTTCTCCGTCAGGAGCTATAGTTCCAATATGATATTCCGCATCTAAAATGTTTATATAAGAGCTCGTTGAGCTTAAAGTGCTTACAGCATTCAAAGCGTTAAAACCGCCTTTATTTTTATAATATACTGCAAGTTGAACTGTATTTCCGGGTTCAAAGCCTCCCGGCCACTCATAATTAACATATTCAAGAACCGGTTTATATGCATTAACATATATTTTACTTTCCCAGGTATTACTACCGTTTACAGCAGTAATATTTATTGCGAAATTCTGACCGTTAGTTATATCTTCAGAAGCGGAAATAGAAAAACCGTTTTCTACGTTTGCAACTTCTCCCGAATTAATTGGCGGATATGTTGCAGTTCCGGAAACAATAGTTAACATTGGATCATCGCTTGTAATGGTAACTTGAGTATTAGTTGTAGTGTTTTCAACACCTACATTTTTTATTGCAATACTTAATGGTGATGTTTCACCGAAACTTAAAATACCGTTTTCACCTAATGTATAGCTATCTTTAATAAGATAAGCTCCTTCAGCCGGAACACACTCTATATTTTCATAGATTGTTGCAGTGTTGAAAGCCGTAACAACAAGAAGAATTTCTCCGGGGACAAATTCATTTTCAATACTAACTTCACCGTTTTCATTAGTTATTGCTGAAATGTAAACCCCGTCTTGTGAAATACAAACAATAGCATTTTCAACTGGGTTGCCGTTAGCTGTAATTACTGTATTGAATGGAAGTCCAACCATCATTGTAGACATTGAAGACAGAATTTGTACAGGTTGTTTTGTTCTCAATTGTAAAGTAGCATCGCCGAAAGAACACCAAGTATGTGCTGTTTCAACATCACTTGAAGTTGAGGATTCGGTCAACATCAAATTATAAGTATTAACAACGATAGAGCCCCAGGTCGTACGTTGTTCGGTTGTGTTTAATCCGTTTTGTCCCGAATATAAAGAATAATCAAAACCACCTATGAGAATATCATAAAAATAATCTTGTCCGCGCATCGGTGGTTGCCAAGGTTGGGATATTGATGATAATAAAGCTGCAACGGCACCGCCATTTTCTTTTTTTAACCATGCTTCAGCAAAACAATCACCTCCGGAGCGATTGAATTCACCCGTATTGCAGGCACAAGCCGTAATAAACGGAAGTTTGTTGCCGTTTGAGAGTTGATTAATATTATTGTTAGTATAGTTAGTAGTAACGAAACTCGTTTGGGAGCCGTGACCAGCATAAGCAATTGTTGAAGCACCGGCGTTGATATGATTTGTAAGATTAGTTGCATTGGCGCCCGGATCATAGTTTTGTTTGTGAGCACTGTATGAAAAAGGCTCAAGTCTTTGAGTGTAAATCCTTTGAATATGTGTGTAATCTATTTCACCATCATCGCCAGGACCTTCATTTGATGCAATTCCGATAAATGATTCGTGCCAATCGGGATCCATATTAGGATTTTTTTCATATTCAATAGATTTGTTGATTTGAACATTAAGTTGATCGGCATTAGAACATGAAAAACGTGCGATAGCAATATCCGGAAAATTATCGGTTCCTACAACACAACCTAACTTCGGATCGGCCGGAAGACCGCCGACTAATATTGATTGTATGTCAGCCCAATCGCCGATGATTTGTACATATAATATGTTGTTATTATTGTCATATTGATTTTTAATAAAACTTTGAATGTTTGATCCGGAATAACCTGTTGAAACAATTTCTTTATGTACAATAAACCCTTTTTCTCTTTTCCATTGAATGTATGAATCGATAGTCTCTGCATCACGTTCTGTTGTAACAACTAATATTTCACCATGTTGAGCCATCGGTAAATCAAATCTGGTAGCATCGGGATTTAAGAAAAGGCTCTGATACATTCCTATGGCTTCTCTTACCGGCGTCAGATTTTCTGTTAATAACGGATTTGTTGCAGGTTCGTCATTTTCTGTTAACAATACATCAACTCTATTGTAAACACGTAAAGTGTTTGTTGCGGCATTGTATTGAAATGGAAATACTCTTACAGATGTTCCTCTGACATCACGAATGATGAAAGGTTCTTCAGCTATAGCTAAATTATTCGGATAAAAAGCATCAACTATTGAAGCGGGATCAATTTCATAAGGAATTGCGGAGGGGTCTTGATTTCTGTAAATTACTCCTCTGGAAGGAACTAAAGGGTAATCAAGTTTATAATCAGTATAATCTAAGTAAATAATACTTAAATCTACATTCTTACGAGCAGGTAATTGGATAGAACCGCTGATAAACGGTAGTTCTGCCCAACCTTTTTCTTCGGTAACAGTTGAAGCGTTAAAAATAATCTTTTGAAATTCAACACCATCAAATACCACATTCTTCAAATTCCAATCTGTAATCTCAAATGAAATCTGATATTCATTACTGTTTGGTTGTGAAAAATTTGTTTCATAACCTTTTGCATAAGACGATATGCAAGCAACAATTAAAATAAGGGAAAATAAAATTCGTTTCATAAATCTTAAAATATATTTACAGTTTAATAATTTTATAAAATAATCTGCAAATATATGAAAGTTTTTAAATAAAACATAATGAAGATTAATAAAACTTAATGAAAACTAAAAAATTTTAATGAACTTAACTGCCTCTTCTCCAATCTCTTTGTTTATTTGCTCAATAATAATTGTCTTTGAATATTGTAATTCATTTTTTATTGCCGCCGAATTAATGTATAAGTATAAACATTCATTCTGAAATTTTACCTTTGTTGTATGTCTATATAAATATTCGCCTGAAATATCCTTCCATGCACTGTGAATACGAGCCTGAAGATATTTGTCCTCAAGTCTTAACTCCTTCAACATGTTTTTAATTACATTTCCGATCTCTTCAGTATTATTCATATATAACTATTTCCTTTCAATTTTAAATACTTTAATTTCCGAATTTACATTACGCATAATCTCATTAAATCTTTCAATGTGCGTATCTGTAATAAAAACCTGGCCGAAATTATCATCGGAAACCAAACTAATCAGATTCTCAACACGTATAGCATCAAGTTTGTCGAAAATATCATCTAAAAGCAAAATGGGATTGTTTTGAACAAATTGCTTGATGTATTCAAATTGCGCTAATTTCATAGCAATTGTGTACGATTTTTGTTGTCCCTGCGAAGCATAATTCTTTACCGAATAATCATTAATAAAAAACGAAATATCATCCTTGTGAATACCTACCGTTGTGTATTTTACCATTAAATCTTTTTGACGGTTTTCTCTTAAATGTTCTATGAAATTATTTTCGTTAAGTTGCGAAATATATTCTAAATGAACTTTTTCATTATGATTTGATATTAACTCAAAATATTTTTGAAAGACAGGAGTTAATTTTGAGAAGAAATCTTTTCTGTAATGATGAATTACTTCTCCGTAAGATACGAGCTGTTCGTCAAGCAATTCGATTAAAGTGAAATCACTCGAAGATGTTTCCGACAATTGTTTTAATAAATTATTTCTTTGAAGCAAAATTTTATTGTAGGAAACTAAAGAGTCGAGATATTCGACACTGAATTGCGATATCACCATGTCTGCAAATTTTCGCCTGATATCACTTCCTAAGTTTATCAAATCTTGGTCATAAGGAGAGATCATTATTAAAGGATATTTTCCGATATGATCCGAAAACCTTTTGTAAGTTTTATCGTTTATTGATAATTGTTTCTTGCCCCCGTCTTTTAATACGCAACTGATTTTATCTGCCGAATTATTTCCTGAAAAGTATCCGTGTATTGCAAAATATTCCTCTCCATGTCTAATATTCCTGAAATCTAATGAGTGGAAAAAACTTTTTGAAAAGGAAAGGTAATGTATCGCATCAAGAATGTTTGTTTTACCCGCACCATTCATACCGGCAAAACAATTAATCTTAGGAGAAAATTCTCCTTCGAAATTTTCTATATTTTTGAAATTCAGTATTTTTATCTTGTCTATTATCATCTTTTACATCTTTCTATTATATCATAAAATTCTTGATGAATATTTGTTCTGATGTTCAGACTCGATAATTTTGTATTGCTTACGTCCGGATTGATTCTGTTTGAGAGAAATACATAAATGAGGTCATTATCAGGATCCGCCCAAATATAAACTCCTGTGAATCCGGTATGGCCGAAACTGTGATTGCTCGCCGACTTACATGTTGGTCCGGAAGCTTTATACATCAACATCGGTTTGTCAAATCCGCAGGCTTTCCGGTTTTCATTTTCCGGGAATTGTGTAACAATAAAATCTTCTATAACATGTTTATGAATGTAATCAATATTACCGTATCTTCCGTCAAATAATAACATTTGCATTATTTTTCCCAATTCCTCCGCTGTTGAAAATAATCCTGCATTGCCGGCAACACCGCCGAGCATAGCGGCAGTTTGGTCATGAACGTAACCTTTTATTAATTGTCTTCTGAAAGTCTTATCATCTTCCGTCGGTGCAATTCTTTCTTTCGCTATTTTATTTAAAGGTAAAAAAGTAGTGCTCATTAAACCCATCGGCATATAAAAATTCTCATCAACATATTCGTTCAAATCTTGTAAAACGGTATTTTCAATGGCTTTAGCCGTCAGAACAAATCCTAAATCGCTGTAAACACATTTGTTTGAATCCAATAACTTAGAGTTAGCTATCGAATCTAAAATAAATAAATCATAATCCTTTTTCAAATAAACCTTTTCGGCGACTTTGATAGGGTAGTCTTCGCTGAATTTGTCCCTCAAAAGTTCTTTCCGAAGTTCTTCATTCGTCTCAATATTTTTATAGAAAGGTATGTAAGATTTTAATCTCGCCTGATGAGCCAAAGCTTCTCTAATAATAATATCTTCTTTATCTGTTCCCCGCAAAAAAGGTAGGAAGTCGGAAATCCTGTAGTCGACATCAAAAATACAATTTTCTTGTAATTTCATGACGGATATAGTTGTAGCCGCAATTTTTGTAATAGATGCCACATCGTAAACCGTTTTATTATCTACTTTTGTCGAAGTTTTGTCGTAAGATTGCCGCCCGAAAGATTTATTGTAGATGACGTTTCCTTTATGCACGGCAAATACTTGACAACCCGGGTAAGCTCCTCTGTTTATTCCGTGAAGTGCAATAGAATCAACCTTACGGAAACTGCCGTATTTATATGTAATTTCATAATCCGGCGGATAAGCTAAAACTTTGGAAACCGGAATATAAACGCTTGAAAGTACTTTGTATTTCTCATTTATGCTTACCGGTAGTTGCCCGTTTATTGCTATAGCGCCGAATAAAGCCTGTGGAAGAAGATTAAAAACTTCGTCTGCAGGTTCGTAAGCAAAAACCACGGATTTGTAATTATCTATGTTTGATATTTTTGTTCCGATGTATGGATTCCCTGCAATGCACAGAATGCTTTGATGTTGGTTGGCAAGTGTATCAATGAAATTATAAACGCCATCGGAAATATTGAAGTAACTTTTTAATGATGAAGACCAGGTAGCAACAAGCGCTATTACTCTATCGTAATTCGAAATGTTTTTAAGTAACTCATTACACTTAGTTTCGGAAGCTTTCGGGTCAAGATTAAAGAAATCCGCATTATGATAATTAAGGAAAATGTCTTTAAAATCGCCGGTATTTACGGATGAAATTATAATGCAGGCGGTTTTAATTCTGCTGTCGAGTTTTAAAGGAAGTACTTTGTCTTCATTTTTAATAGCAGTTATTGCTTCGGCATAAAGGTTTCTTCTGAGGATTTTGTCTTCGGCACAGTTAAGGTCCGTGATTATATTAGTTTCGTTGATTCTTTTTCTTTCGGATAATCCGGCAAAATACTTTGCATACAATATTCTACGGCATGAAGAATTAATGCTTTCTTCATTAATGTCGCCATTTTCAATGGCTTCCAAGGTTTTTTCAATTGCCAAGTCGATATCAATCGGCAGTAATTGTATGTCGTTTCCGGCAATTGCGGATTGAACTTCAATATCACCCGGATTCTTATACTGAAGTATAGCACCCATCTCCAATCCGTCGGTAATTGTCAGACCTTTGAAATCGAGTTGATCTCTTAAAAGATCGGTAACAATAGAACAAGACATTGAAGAGGGAACATTTTCTTCGTGCTCTAATGCCGGAACATAAACATGTGCGTTCATAATACCGATAATGCCGTTATCAATAAGTCTTTTGAAAGGATAAAGTTCGATGCTGTCTAATCTCTGAACGGAATGATTAATAAGCGGTAGCGAATGATGGGAATCGGTATCCGTATCGCCGTGTCCCGGAAAATGTTTTGCAACTGCAATAACACCGTTTTCTTGAAGGCCGAGCATATAAGCTAAACTTTTTCTCGCAACATTTTCCCTGTCTTCGCCGAAAGATCTGTAATTAATAACAGGATTTGCAGCATTATTATTAATATCTGCAACCGGAGAAAAACTCATATTAATTCCTATTCTTTTCAACTGTTTTGCAATTGTACGCCCCATATCGTACACAATACAATCATCCTTAATGGCGCCTAAAGTCATTTGTTTTGGGAAACCCATAACATTATTTTTCAATCGCATTTCCAAACCCCATTCCGCATCCATACTTATAAGTAAGGGTGTTTTAGCAAGCATTTGCCATTTGTTTGTAAGTTGAGCTTGAGTAACCGGATCTCCCTTAAAAAAACAAATTCCGCCAATATTATATTCTTTAATTTGCCTTTCTATTTCCTTATAATAAGCTTCGTTACCTTCCGAAGAACTACGAATCATCATGGTTTGTCCTACCTTTTCTTTCAAAGTCAAAGAAGAAAGTACCGAATCAACCCAGTGATCTGCGTCATAATCATTATAAAAAAAGTGAGTCTGTGAATAAGAAATCAAACTCAACAATAATAATATTACTGAAAAACAATAGCGTAATAATTTCACTTCGAAAAGAATTAATTTTACAAAAATACGAAACAATTAAGAATTTATAATTGAGATTTTACAATTATTTTGAAAGAAAGAAAAAGATGTGAAAAGCAAAAGGTATTGTAATTTTTTATTTATTGAATATTATGTTTTACACAATGTGTTTTGTGTTGAACTCGGAATACTGAACATAAAAAAAATGCCATCCAAACGGAAGGCATTTTTTGTTTTATTAGGTTCTGATTTTTAGAATCTATAGCGAACGCCGAGAGCTACACCATACCAGTTACCCCAATGATTATTGCCAAATCCTAAAACGTTAATCATAGGTCTGTAATCAAGTGATAATTGCAATGGGAATTTAAAGTTATATTCAAGACCGATTTGTCCTTGAATACCTACCGCAAACTCCGCATTGCTGAGATCGTAGAGTCCAATATATGCACCGGGTCCAACGAACCAGTCAAATCCTTGAATTCCTGCAATGTTCCAAATCCATTGATAAGTAGCTCCAACATTAATACCGTAAATACTTCCAAGGCCTAAACCGGCGTCAATTTCAACTCTATTTGAGCCTACAGGCAATTGGAAAGAAGCTTCTACATTCCCACCCAGTCTAAGACCGAGGTTCATGCTGTTAGTTTGTGCGTTAACAGTGCAAATTGTTGCTACTGCCAGGCATAATGCTAAAAATAATTTTTTCATAATTAAAATTTTTAGTTAATAATTAGTTCGTTTAGTTTTAGGATTAATTTATGTTGTGTTTATTAATCTTCATCTGCTGATTGTTCTGCATATTCTTTCAATAGTTTGTCTTGAACATCTGTAGGAACTGCACGGTATTCGTTGAATTTCAATGAATATGTAGCTCTGCCGGATGTCAGTGAACTTAAAGCTGTAGAATATCTGTTCATTTCAGCCAAAGGCACTTGAGCACGTATTTTCTGGAAACGACCTTCAGAATCCATACCCATAACAATACCTCTACGGTTTTGTAAATCTGTCATTACTCCGCCCATCATATCTTCAGGAACAAGAACTTCCACGTCATAAATGGGCTCCATAATTTTAGGACCGGCTTGTTTGAAAGCTTCTCTGAAAGCATTACGTCCTGCCAATTTAAACGCCATTTCGTTCGAATCAACAGGGTGCATTTTACCGTCATAAATATAAACAACAATATCACGTGCATAGGACCCTGTTAACGGGCCTTGTTCCATACGTTCCATAATACCTTTAAAAATAGCCGGCATGAATCGTGCATCAATAGAACCGCCTACTACACAGTTATGAAACATAAGTTTTCCGCCCCAGTCCATAATATATTCTTCCGTACCTCTTACAGGAAAATCCGTAGGGTGAGTGTAACCTTCAACATAAGGTTGAATCATCATGTGAACTTCACCGAACTGGCCTGCACCGCCGGATTGTTTTTTGTGACGGTAAGAAGCTCTTGCTGTTTTTGTAATTGTTTCGCGATAAGGTATTTTTGACGGGAATAATTCTATTTCAATTTTATATTGATTATTCAAATACCATTTCATTGTATTGATATGTGGTTCACCGAGTCCGCTGACAACCATCTGGCGTAATTCGCGACTGAAGCCTGCTTTTAACGATGGATCAACTTTTTGTAATTCGTTTAATGCAACGCCTAATTTTTCATCATCGGAGCTATTGGCAGCTTTAATAGATGTAAAATATGTAGGTTCCGGTATTTCAAACGGAGGAATTGTTCCGATATTTGATTTAGCAGTGCTTAATGTTTGATTATTTCTAACATCTCTTAACTTAATTGTAGCGGCTATATCACCGGCAACAACTTTGTTTATTTTAGTACGATTTTTACCTGCACAAACCATAACCTGCGAAATTCTTTCCTTAGAGTCGTTATTCATATTTACCAAATCCTGACCTTCAGAAATTTCACCGCCGTAAACTCTGAAATAAGAAACTTCACCAACGTGAGATTCTATAGATGTTTTGAAAATGAAAGCACAAACAGGCTCGCTGATTTTTGAATGAAGTTCAACATTTGATGTTGTAATAACAGGATTAGCTTGATCAGGAGAAATTATATTATTGATAGCAAAATCTAAAAGATAATCAACTCCCATATTATTTTTTGCCGAAACACAAAGTAAAGGAAACAGATCTCTGTTTTTGATGCTTAATTTTAATCCGCGAGCAATATCTTCTGCAGATAAAGTTCCTTCTTCGAAGAATTTCTCCATTAATTCCTCGTCGCCTTCCGCAGCTGCTTCAGTGAGAAAAGATCTTAACTCTTCAACTCTGTCGACAAATTCGCCGGGAACATCCTCAATACTGGCTAATCCGCCGTCTTTTCCATATTTTAATATTTTATTTGAAAGAACATCAACAATAGCATTAAAACCTTCACCAGTGCTAACCGGGAACTGAAAAGGAACAACTTTATTTCCGAAAACTTCTTTTAATTCGCGTAAAATTTCATCGAATTTTGCTTTTTCATGGTCGAGTTGATTAAGTACAAAAACAACAGGAGTTTGATATTTTGTAAGTACTCTCCATTGCATTTCCGTACCGACTTCGATACCCTCTTGAGCGTTAATAACCATGAAGGCTGTATCTGTAACTTTTGTTGAGGCGTAAATTTCTCCGATATAATCAACAAAACCCGGATTATCAATAAAATTGATTTTGTGATCTTTGAACTCTGCATAACAAACAGTAGAGCTAACTGAGTTTAGTTTTGCAAGTTCTATATCACGATAATCGGATACTGTGTTTTTATCTTCAACAGATCCTCTGCGGCTGATCACGCTACCGAGGAAAAGCATACTTTCAGATAAAGTAGTTTTACCTGATTTTGCGCCGCCAACAATATTGATGTTGCGAATTTTATTAGTTTCGTAAACTTTCATTATTTTTTACTTTATTATTAATTAATTATTTACCGTTAGAAAAACATAAAACGGGCTGCAAAGGTATATAATTCTCCCGATAAAATCAATATTATGAGGCAAATAATTTTCTTTTATTCTGATTTATTGGACTTTCCTTCGTCGGAATCATTTTCATTCATTCCTTCTTTAAAATTTTTAACTCCTTTACCGAGGCCTCTCATTAATTCGGGAATTTTTTTACCGCCGAAAATTAAAAGAACAACCAAAACTATAAGAGCAATCTCCCAACCTCCTAAAAATCCAAGTACCATAGATATACAATTCATACTGAAATATTTTTTGCAAAAATAAGAATAATTGACAATTGATAATTAATAATTGATATTTATTTAAGATAAATGGAAATTATTCAAGGATAGTGCGGATGTAATAATATAAATTATAACGTAGAAATGAGAGAATCTTCACCATCTAAACAAGAAAACAGAGGAAACAATCGAACATAATAAAATATATTTAAATGATATTTTAAAAAATACGCAATTAAAATTATTTCTTAATAAAAAATGTTTTTTACCTTTGCAATAAGTTATTTTAATTGGTGGATAGTGAACTTTATATAGCTGATTTATTTATTAAAAGTAGAATAGTATTTAATAAATATGATTATGAGGAAAAAGATTAAAAACAATATTTTATTTAATGTGTTGATATTTTTACTTGGAATAATACTCACAATAGTAGGGTATTATGCAAATATAAAATATAATGAAAAGTCAGGTATCGATGCACTTACGGGTGCTTCAAGAGCATATTTTCAAAATGAATAAGTTATGATGCATATTTACTCAATGAAAGAAGAGACTAAGTACAAGGATATAATAAATCTTCCCGAACCGGATTATTTGTTGATTCCGCTCTTCGAGAAATTCGGAAGTAAACCTGAAGCAATCGTTAGTGTAGGCGACTATGTTAAAAGATACCAACCTATAGCAAAATCAAAACAAGGATTTTCCGCTCCAATGCATTCCCCGGTATCGGGTGTTGTGGAAAAGATTGATGTTTTTCCTCAGTTAGACGGCGGTGAAGCAAGATGTATATTAATTAAGAATGACGGTTTGAATGCCGAAACAAATGACTTACCGCTAATTGCAGATGATAATTCGGCTGATGAAATTTTACAAACTATAGAAAATGCAGGTATTGTAGGCTTGGGAGGAGCACAATTCCCAACAGCTTTAAAATATAAAAGAAGTGGTAAAAAAGTAGATACTTTTATTGTTAATGCCGCAGAATGCGAACCCTATTTATCAGGTGATTATTCTTTAATGCGAAAATATTGTGAAGAAATACTTGAAGCAATAATTATTATAAATAAAATACTTGAAGCTGAAAAAATTGTTTTGGCTTTTGAAAAGGCTAATAGTGATATAGCGGAAATTTTTAAACCTTATTTGAACGAGGATAGATATAGTAAGATACGTTTATATATTCTGTCGAATGAGTATCCGCAGGGTGGTGAATTGCAACTGGCAAAAACTATAACAGGAATTGAAATGCCCAAAGGAAGTGTTCCGATAAATTATGGAATTATTGTAAGTAACGTAGGTACTGTTCATGCGGTTTATAATGCAGTTGTAAAAAGTAGGCCTCTTGTTGAAAGGGTTATTACTGTTTCGGGAGAACACACATCAAGTCCGGGAAATTATATTGTAAAAATAGGAACACCGATAAAACATATTTTGGAGAATTGTGGCGTAAATATTGAAAATTCATTATTGGTTGCCGGTGGTCCAATGATGAGCCCTCAAATTCTTAATATTTCGGCTCCCGTTCACAAAGGCACCTTGGGAGTTATTGCTTTAGAGAGAAAGTCTGTTGATAGGAAGCCCTGTATTTGGTGCGGGTATTGCGCAGATGTTTGTCCGATGAGATTAATGCCTATGCAATTTTATAAACTTAACTATAATAAACAATACAAACAGCTTGCAAATTATGATATTGACGATTGTATTGAGTGTAGTGCCTGCGAATATATTTGTCCGAGTAAAGTACCTTTAATTGAAAATATAAAGACAGGAAAAATAAACTTAAGCAAAATAAAAAATGGAACTAAGTAAAAAATTATATAATCCGTTTATAAGAAGTAACGATAGTGCCGGTAAAGTTATGACTGATGTAATAATTGCTTTATTGCCTTGTGTTTTAGTGTCATGGTTTGCTTTTGGTTATACTCCTATAATATTAATTTTAGTTTCAATAGGAAGTGCACTTATTACGGAATTCTTTTTTAATAGGATATTCCGTAAGAATAATACATCATTAGATGACGGTTCGGCTGTTGTAACCGGCTTGTTACTCGCTTTCACAATAGGTCCGTTTACCCCTTTATATATTGTAGCGATAGGAGCGGCATGTGCCGTATTATTCGGTAAATTATTATGGGGAGGATTAGGACAGAATCGTTTTAATCCGGCATTAACCGGTCGCGAATTTATGGTCGTACTTTTTCCGGCAGTTATGAACTCTCATACTATCTGGAAAAAATCCGAAATGATAAACTTCGAATCAATTAATTTATTTAATGATACATTTTGGAATTATCTTTTATATAGACCGATAGGAGCAATAGGTGAGTATTCACCTCTCCTGTTAATTCTCGGAGGCGTTTTCTTAATATGCAGAAGAAGAATATCTTGGCATATACCAGTTGCAATGTTGACAATATTTACTGTTATGTTGTTTGTTTTCAGAGGACAACACATTCTTATTAATATCGGAGGAATATTACTGGGAGCAATATTTATGGCAACAGATATGCCGAGCAGCCCGTCTACTCCTTCGGGGAAAATTTATTTCGGAGCAATGATAGGTATAGTTGCTGCTGTATGTTTATTATTCGGAGCTAATAAAGGATATTTTTCTTATTCCATACTAATTGTAAATGCTTTTGTTACACAAATAAATTGGGTATTTCGTCCGAAAACTTGGGGTAAAAGTAGAGAAAAAAAGATGGGAGTTATTCAGGGTGTTTTATTAACTTTAACGATAGGAGCAACTACAGCTGTTGTACTTTGGTTACATCATAGTAACGGATTAATATTCTTAGTAATAATATATGCACTGTATTCCATATTGCGTTTTGCCTTTTCCGAAGATCAAAAACCATGGAGCAAATTGATTAAAAAGAGAGTATAAACAATTTAATTTATTTTATATATGAAAAAACTGATTATCCTGCTATTAGTTATTAATAATATAGCTATTATAGCGCAAACAACTCACAAATTACCTTCTCTTCCGTATTCTAATGATGCTTTAGAGCCTGTTATGAGCAAAGAAACTATTGAATATCATCACGGAAAGCATGTAAAAACTTATGTTGATAATTTGAACAAACTTATTCCGGGAACAAAATTTGAACATTCTTCATTAGAAGAAATAACAAAAAATGCCGATGGTGCAATTTTTAACAATGGTGCGCAAATATTAAATCATTCTATCTTTTTTGATTCTTTCGCACCGGAAAATGAAGCAAAACATAAGCCTACAGGAAAGTTAAGTAAAGCTATTGAGCGCGACTTCGGGTCGTTTGATAATTTTAAAAAAGAATTTGCAACTTCTGCAACAGGGGTTTTTGGCTCCGGTTGGACTTGGTTGACAATGGATGAAGATGGAAAACTGAAAATTATTTCTTTACCCAATGCCGGAAATCCCTTAAGAGACGGTTATAAACCTCTTCTGGGTTTTGATGTTTGGGAACATTCTTATTATATTGATTATCGCAATAAAAGAGCGGAATATATTGAAAACTTATGGAAAATAGTTGATTGGAAAGTTATTGAAAAACGTTTTGAAAAATAAGTAATTAAATTTGATATTATGAATTCTTTAAAAGGAAAAGTTGCGATAATAACTGGTGCCGGTTCCGGAATGGGTGAAGCAATTGCTAGATTATTTGCCTCAAAAGGTGTTAAAGTAGTAATTGCCGATATGAATGAAAATACTTTGAATAGAGTATGCCCCGAAGTTAAAAGTTTAGGACACGATGTTTGGGGAGTCGTTGCTGATGTTTCAAAATCCGAAGATCTGAAAAAACTCGTCGACGAAACAATTTCTAAGTTCGGAACAGTTGATATACTTATTAATAATGCCGGTATTCTGGATAATTTTATGACAGTTGGAGATTTAGATGTAAATCTTTGGGAAAAAGTAATGGCTGTTAATGTAAAAGGCCCGACGATATTATCGCAATTAGTTATTAATCATTGGCTTGAAAATAAAAAACCCGGAGTTATCATAAATACAGCTTCTGTAGGCGGAATGTTCGGAGCAAGAGGCGGCGTTAGTTATGTATCCAGCAAGCACGCCATAATCGGACTTACTAAAAATATCGCATCTGTTTATCGTGCCGATAATATTCGTGCGGTGGCGGTAGCGCCCGGCGATATCAAAACTAATATTGGCAATACACTGAAAAATCCTAATATGAAAGGACTTGAAGCTTTGACTCAATATGTTGCTACAGGTCCGACAGGAGAAGCTGTAGATGTTGCTAATGTAATTGCTTTTTTGGCAAGCGACGAAGCTAAATTTGTGAATGGAACTGTTATCACTATTGATGGTGGTTGGACGGGTGCCTGATTAAGGAATAATTACATGGAGTAATATATTCTGCGAAATAATATTTTGATTTAATTTAAATAACGCGATAATATTCATGTTATTAAATCAGTTTATTATCTGTTTCGTTTAGGAGCAACATTAATCTGTACCATGTCTAAAAGTAAAGTTAACAACCAAGCTAAAAGGAAATAGATTATTGATATTACAATTAGAGGAAAGAAAGCATCAAAGGTACGGCTGCGTATGATGTCACTTGCTTTTGTTAAGTCTTGAACAGCTATATAACCAACTATGGAAGTCATTTTTACAAGCCCGATAAATTCTCCTTTGTAAATCGGTATTACTCTTTGAATCGCTTGCGGCATTACAATATTTAAAAAAGTTTTTATCTTGCTGAATCCCATAGCTATTCCTGCTTCTGTCTGACCTCTTTTAATACTTTGAATTGATGTTCTGAACATTTCGGAAGCGTAAGCGGCAAAATTCATTGAGAATGTTATAACTGCAACTGTTACTCCGCCGATACTCCATTTAGCGAGAACAACATAAAACATCAGCATTAATAATACAACCTGCGGAATTCCGCGGAGAATGTTGATATAAATTATTGCTATTGTTTTTATTATTTTATTTCGGCTCATTCTCATCCAGCAAATAAGCGCACCGAGCAATGTGCCGAAGATTGCTGCAAGTATAGAGATAATAAAAGTTACTTTAAATCCGTCCCATAAAAGTAAATATCTTTTTTCTTTTATTATATTATTGTAGAAACTATCTTTGATTTTTGCAAATCCTGTTTTATTTGATACTTCTTCATTAGAAGTGTAGCCTGAAATATTTCTTTTTAATGTAACCGCAATTGATGCTGAGGTGTAATAACTGTCAGAAAATAAAATTTGTTTTTTTCTTTCTTCTGTGATTGTTACCGGTGAACCGATAATATCAACTTTTTCCGATACGATGGAAGCAATTAAGGACGGAAATTGCATTGTGTGAAGTTCCGGTTTCATTCCTTGCGATGCGGCAAAACCGTAAATCAACTCCATGTCGATTCCAACATATTTACCTTTACTCAGATAGGCAAAAGGAATACTAACTCCTGTAATTCCGATTCTTAAGATTCCATTCTTTCCTGTAAATTCATGTTCGTATAGTTGTGTATTGTCATCGGCGTTTTCCCATTTTTCTTTGATTAGCTTTAATTTCCCCGATTCCTTAAGTTTATTTAAATAAACATTGAAATTATCTCTAAGTTTGATATCTCCGAAACCGAAACCGAGATGTTGGTCGAATAATCCCCATTCGAGTACTGCTAATTCCGGATCTTCTCTAAGATAAGGTTTCAGGATGTTTTGATCCCCAACAACAGCATCAGCCTGACGGGCTTTTATTGCCAAAATTAAATCTGGATTACTTTCGAAGTGAAGAACATTGGCTTCTTTGTAATTTTCACTTACAAATTTATCATGAGTAGTGCCTAATACAACACCAATCCGCCCTGAACCTATGTCCCTCAAATTGGTATATTGTTGTTCGGTATCTTTTGAGGAACATGATAAAAAAAGAATGGTAATAAAGATTGTGAAGAATGGAAAATATTTTTTCATTGAAGTTTTGGTTATAGACATAGCAACAATGTTCTCAGGATAATATGCTTAGTAATTATTGTTTACTAAGCAGACAATAATATAAATATATAATTCTGATGTTATCCGTCTTCTGCCTATTACAATAATCTAAATAAAATCAAACAACTGAGTAAACCCGGTAATATCAAACACCTTTTTGATATCTTCTTTCATGTTTTTGATACGCATTTTTCCACCTTTAGCCTGAGCTGTTTTCTGTAAAGTAAGAAATTGTCTTAATCCTGAGCTACTGATGTATTGAAATTCACTGCAATCTAAGATTACATCTTTCATATCGCTTTCTTTTACAGGAGTAATGTCTTTTTCGAATTGACCGGAATTTACAGTGTCTAATCTTCCGATAATCTTAACAATTGTTGTTGTACCGTTGTTTTCAATTTTTACTTCCATATAATTTTTATTTGTTAATATTATTATTTATTTTAATTCTGCGTGCAAAGATAGAAAATCGATTTGACAAATTGATAATGAATTTGATTGTTCAAATTACTGATAATTGATTTATAAGCACATTCGCATATTTGTCAATCATCATTTCAACTTCTTTTTCATTACAAAAACATTATTATTATCCATGCGCGAATAGGTAACTTCAGTCATAATTTGTTTTACTAAAAATATACCGAGCCCACCTACCGGACGATCCTCTACAGAAAGATTCAGATCAGGATCATCTTTTAAAGTAGGATCAAAAGCAATTCCGGAATCCGTGAGAGTAAAAATCAAATCACTGCCTCTTTTTATTACTTCGAGGTGTATAATTTGATGGTCTTCTTTAGGATAAGCGTACATTATGATGTTTGAAACGGCTTCTTCAAGCGCCAAATCCAAACTCATTGTTAGTGACGGCTCAAGATTAAGATCTTTTCCAACTTCATCAATAAAATCATGTAAAACAGATATTTGATTAATATCGTTAGACATATTTAATGATTTTTCGTATTCCATAGCTCCTTTGTATTGAATTGCTAATAAAGTTAAATCATCGGATTGTTCGGCATCTTTTACATGCTTTGCCAAATCATCAGTTATATTTTTGATTAGTTGTTCAGTATTATTATATTCTGTTTTTTCCACAAATTCAAGTAAATGCTCTTCTCCGTATAATTCTTTTTCTTTATTTTCCGCCTCAGTAAGTCCATCGGTATAAAGCAACAAAGTAGAACCTACCGGAAGATTTGTAGATTGCTCTTTAAATTCGTAATTTTCTATTAATCCGATGGGAAGATTAGGAATTACATTAATATATTCAACGTTTTCTGTTAATAGAATCGGCGGATTATGTCCAGCATTGCAGAAAACCAAATTACCTGTTGATAAATCCAGAATACCCATGAATAATGTAACAAACATATTGGATTCATTATTCTCCGCAAGTGAGTTATTGAGGCTTCCCATAATTTGTGAGGGTGTTTTTAAATAGGTTCCTACCGACCTAAAATGACTTCTTGTTACAGCCATCAAGAGCGATGCAGGGATTCCTTTACCGGAAACATCTCCAATTACGAAGAACATCATGTCGTTAAAAATAAAATAATCGTAAAGATCGCCACCTACTTCTTTTGCCGGAATTAGAAGAGCAAATAAATCAATTTCTTTTCTGTTTGGAAAAGGCGGGAAGGTTTTGGGTAGCATTCCCATTTGAATTTCGCGTGCGATACGAAGTTCGCTTTCGAACTTTTCCTTCTCGGTAGTTGTTTCTTTTAGAGTTTCAATGTATGTGTTAAGATTATTTTGAAGGTAAACGAAAGCATCGTAAAGTTCTTTCATTTCATCTTCCGAAGTTATTTTCGGCAACTTGACATTGAAATCGCCTTTTGCTATTTGCCTTGCCGAACCTGCAAACATTCGCAACGGAGCCAATTGTTTTGCAATAATATTGATGACAATAAAACTCAACAGGGTTAATCCTATTATTAACAGAATTATAAGAAAAGTTGTTGTGGTTTTTAGAGGAAGATACATTTCCGAAATCGGAAACATAACCGCCAACATCCAATCTGTAGAAGGAAGCCGGGTGTAATATACCGCACGCTTTGCACCTTCCAGAATATTGATTGTAGAACCCGTTTCATTACTTTGCATTAACCTTCCGAGTTCTCTGAGTTCCGGAGAATTAACTTGAACAGCATAAGTAAAAATAGTTTGGTTCATGATAAGACTTTTATTAGGATGAGTAATAAAAGTTCCGTTTTTCGACATAATAGTAGCGTAACCTGTTTCCAGAATCTTCACCGAAGAAACAAACTCGGTAAACCAGTCTAAACTGATATCCATAGTAAGCACGCCCACAATTCGTCGTCCCGTATCGGTATTAAAATAAATCGGTAGAGAATATGTCGTTATCAATGCGTTTCCGCCGCCTTCATCGTAATAAGGCTCACTCCAGTAAGGTTTTTCGATACTAACCGGAATTTGAAACCAATCCATTACAAAATAATCATAAGAATCGTTTCCTAACTGAATTGTTTTTATTTCATTATCTTCTATGTACGAATACGGAGCGAAGAAATGTCCTTTCTCTTTGTAAAAATTTTCTTCAAAAGCAATGGCGGAACCAATAATATTAGGATTGTTAGCAACTATTTTCTCCGTGAGTAAATAATAAGAATCCGGATCATCTGCAATTTCCTCAATAATCCAAATATAGTTGTTCGCTATATCGGTTAATGGGAACAATATCTTTTCAAGTTCGTAAGCAGTAGTTTTTGTTAAATTCTCAGCATTTTGAAAAGTCATTGTTTCTAATTTCTTCTTACTGACGGAGTAAAATACAGACAAAACAACAATAAACAATAATATGCAGAAAGTAAGTACGTAAAAAACAATACGTAAAGGCAAAGATTTTCTAATATTCAGGTTCATAAATTATTTTATCGATTTGGCGGATTTGTAAAAATCTTCGTATTTAAAGTCGGAATTCAAATTACCGGCGTCTTTTAAAATATCGTAAGCGTGTTGAAAGCTTTCTCTGGATAATTCTCCGTAGCTCACTTTATCTTCAGGAACAATCAATTCGAGCATTTTTTCAAGCATCCATTTTTGATGAGCGTAATTACCGGGCACGTGCTCTTCTTTCATTATCTTTAAAACAATTTCCAAAGCTTCTTCAGGATTTTCTTTTGCATATAACCAACCCCTAAAACTCGCCTGATAAAATTTTTCTATCTCATTTTTTTTGTTTTTTAAAGTGCTTGATTTAGAATACAACCCGTCTTCAGGGACATTATATCCGTAATCATTAAGAAAAAACCGGATTAATTCGTCTTCATTGATACCCGAATTGATAATCTGATCATATTCATTATAATACGTAACCGTAAGTATATCTATGCCGCCCATCAAAAATAAATTGACGGAAGAATTAAATAAAATCCAATTAACATTAAGATTATTATTTTTTACGAAAATTCGCGGTAATTCATCAAAACCGCTTTTCCAGATACCGACTTTCTTATTATTGAAATCATTGATATTTAGAATGCCTCCGGATTTTTTTGTAACGAATAATAATGATGATTTCTGGGATAATTGCCCGACGTTGACTAAATCAATACCGTTAGAATAAGCAGTTAATCCGGATATAAGAAATAATGAGACTATATCTACATTATCTTTTTTCAATTGTTCCAAAACATTTTGCGAAGATACGGGATGTGTAATTTGAACATCAAGATTTAACTCCTCATAAAATCCCTTTTCCCGCGCTACATAATAACCTGCAAATTGCGCTTGCGGATACCATTGCGGCATAAAAACTATTTGCGAGTTTAAGTTTAAGGCAAGAAGTATTAATATTACAATTGAAAAAATTCTATACATGTTATATTTTAAAAAAATGTAAAGTTTTGCAAAGATAATAAAATTGATTTGCAATTGGTTTTTGATTCCTTTGATGTTTAAGTTTTTGTGTATAATAAATCTTAACCGTTACTTAGAACGTTGCGAGAAATTCCATGAATAGAAACGTAGGCTTTTATACTATTGTTTTTTGTTAAGAGAGAAATTTACTTGTATTACTAATAAATTATTGGTTGCAATTTGTATATGTAAATCTGAACAGATACATCTCCATTGAAGATAGGTTTAAAAAACTTTGATATTGTTGTAAAGGCGGAGAATGGAACAACTATTAGAACATATTCAATTGCTGCTGCACGGGGAGATGTAACCATTTATGAAATAGAAGCGTGAGTTTTGGAAAGGGAGGAATTATTTCACCGGAAGATATATTGTTTGTCATAGAAGGTGAAAGACAGAATTTTTTTTATTCTTAATGACGGATATATTGTTGATCAAGTATTAATTGTACTATAGCAAGACAAATGTATTAAGACTTCCGACAAGTTGAATTACATCATTTACAGAAATTTATCTGTTTTTATTCTCAAAACTGAAAATAAATAAATGCTTGTAAATCCGCAGTAATAAATTGATATAAGAAGAATACTACAATAATCACAATCAACGCCATAAGCCAAAGAGGAAGCAGGGCGAAATTTATTCTGTACCAACGTTTAAATCTTTCGGGAAGCCAATGAATTATCATTCCTATTACAAAAAGAATGAAAATATAACGATATTCATAAAGTATGTCCGGAATAATATCTATCTGCCATTTACTACCTATACGTAAAATCATATTTTTGGCGGTTTCCCATGCTGTTCTGTTTGCTTCAACAGGATCTAAATTAGAGCCGGAACGGAAAAATAATCGTGTGAAAGTGATAAATACAAAAGTCAACATTATATTCCAACTGTTATTCAGCCATATAATTTGTTTTCCGGGTTTTATAAAAGAGTAGATGTAATCAATAAATGTTCCCAAAAAGATTATTCCCATCCAAATCATACCTATATTGAAAGCCGGATGACTGTAATAATAATTGGCTATGTAAAATGCTGCAAATGAAAGAAATGTTAAGAGTACACGACTGTCTTTTGCCAGGTTTTTCCATAATTTGTAAATAATTATTCCGAATCCGTTTAATCCGCCCCAGATTACAAAATTCCAGCTCGCTCCATGCCAGAGTCCGCCCAGCAACATGGTAATCATAAGATTAATATATGTTCTTGAAACTCCTTTTCTACTTCCGCCTAAAGGAATGTAAAGATAATCTTTAAGCCATGTTGAAAGAGAGATATGCCATCTTTTCCAGAAATTGCCGCAATTTGTTGCTTTATATGGTGAATTGAAGTTTTTCGGAAGATAAAATCCCATCAACATTGCAACTCCTATTGCAATATCAGTATATCCGGAAAAGTCTGCATAAACTTGCAGCGAATACACAAAAATTGCCATAAGATTTTCGAAACCAGTAAATAAATTCGGATTGGCGAAGATTCTGTCGGCAAAATTTACGGCAAGATAATCGCTGAGAATTATCTTCTTAATCAATCCGTTCAAAATCCAAAAAACGGCAATTCCGAATTGCCTGCGCGAAAGGAAATATTTTGTGTATAACTGAGGTACGAATTGATTTGCTCTAACAATGGGGCCGGCAACTAACTGCGGAAAGAAAGATGTGTAAAACCCGAAGTTTAAAATGTTATTAACGGGTTTAACTAAATCTCTTCTTATATCAACCAAATAGCTAATATTCTGAAAAGTATAAAAAGAAATTCCTACCGGGAGAAGAATTTTTCCGGTATCAAAAAGAGTTGTACCGCTTAAATCATTAGCCCATTTACATAAATAATTGACAACAACTAAATCTGTGCCGAAAATGTTGTTATATACATCGGTGAAAAAATATGCATATTTAAAATAGAATAAAACCAGCAAGTTTATAAATACCCCGATAAAAACGAGTAGGTTTTTTGTAGATTTCTTTTTTGCCGAAAAGATTTTCTTGCCTATGAAAAATCCGTATAAAGTTGAGAAAATCAATATCAAAACAAATAATCCGGAAGTTTTGTAATAAAAGAATAAACTTATCAGAAATAAATATGTATTTCTTAATAAAATTTTATTTTTCAGTAAACTGAATCCGGCAAAAACAATAGCAAAGAAGGCCCAGAAATAGAATTGAGTGAATAATAAAGGCTGCTGCTCATCAAAAATAAATATAAGCTTTAAGAAGGATATTATATTTTCAATAAAATTATCCATTAATTTTCACTTTCCAAGTTTATAGAAATATTATTCATTGTTATTCTTTTACTTTCTAAATAAGAATATATCATTTCATCCTTTCATTTTGTATCATAATCCTTTTGTACTTCACCTAAATATGCTTTTATAAAAGCGTTAAAAAACAGATCTCCAATTAATTCATATCCGATATTAGTGAAATGCACTTTATCGGTTTTTGCAAGTTTTGCTCTTTCCCATTTAACCATTGATTTTAGTCCGCCCATAACCTCAAACTGATCCCAAACCGCACCTTTTGTTTTTTCAGCTAATCGGAAGAATAATTCTCTGACAATAATACCTCTCGTATTAACCTTATAATCATTTTTTGAGATTCGGAAGTAACTGTCGTTATTTGTGATAAAAAGAAAAGCACATTCCGGATTAACTTTCCTTATCTTGTCAATCAACAGCAGATAATTTTCGACAAAAACATTCTCGTCAAATTCTGTTTCGGATGCATCATTAATTCCGAGTCCGAAGATAACAAGGTCTGGATTAATACTTTCCAGGTCTAAAGAAAAATATTCGCATTTTAGAAAAGATGCAACACTTGCGCCGTTAACCCCAATTGAATGATATGTAATTCCCGGCTCATCATTTTCAAGTAAAATTCCGGTTAATGTAAATGTTCCGTTTTCTTCATTCGGAATGTTTACAATAAAAGAATCATAAAAATCATCAACGCAGAAAGTGTAGGTTCTCCGTTGGGTATCTTTCTCCCAATAACTATATTCGGTATTATCAATAATTATTGTCGGATTGATTTCCGAATTTTCGGAAAAAGCGAATAATTTGATCTTATTGGTGCGATATTTTACAGTATCTTGAAGTGTTATTTTTATATGTGAAAATTTTTCATCGGTATAAATTGCAATTCCGGTAACGCCGAGCGGTTTCGGCAGGCTATCGTAAACATTCCTGATAAGATTGAAATCGCCATGCTTTGTTACAGAATAATCTAAAGGATTATTACATTTTCTTGCCGCGGAATACGGAAAAATTATTCCGCGACTGCCGATGTTTTCATTAAATACGTTTAACAGATTTATTCTGATTCGATTCGGGAGAATACCCGCTTGTACGTGAGAACCTCCGAAATGAATAATGTTAATATTGCCGTCGTTATTTTTTGTGATCGAATCTAATTTCCGGAAGAAAGGAATTATCAAAGACGAATCCTTGTTATAGACAAGTACGTTTTTGTCGAGATTAATAAAATCAAGATTTTCCAGATTGATTTGAGCATAAATATTTCCGCAGAAGATGAAAGATAATACAACTAATATAATTCTCATTTTACTCATAAATAATTGTATCATTGATTTGTTGATAATGGCTAACAGAATCTTCTTCATTTAAAAGAAGATTTAATGCTTCGAGGTACAAATCTTCGGAAACAGATTTTTTATATTTGAAGAAATCGTAAAATATGTTCAAATTGTTTACAAAGGAATTTCCTATAATATTTGCACCTTGCGGAGTAAAATGTACATAATCATTGACGGCGTAACCGTTCTGAACCCAAACCGGCATTGAATTTTCTCCTCCCATGGCATTGTACATATCCCAAAACGTTGCTCCGTTTTTTGTAACCGCTTCTTTGATGGAATTGACAAAATCGGGCAACAATGAGTATGTTACCATTTCTCCGTCTTTCTTTGTGCTCATATCGGAAGGACCGATAAAAATGATTTTTAAATCCGGATTAATCTTTTTTAGATATGCAATCTGATGTGCAATAAGGTTTGTATAATAATCGATACTTGTTTTACCGGATAAACTTGGAATAGAATTTCCCCCGAATTGAAGAATTATCATTCCCACATCGCATAAATTATACATTTGTTTTAAATTGTAACTGTTCAATCCTGTAAAGAAGGTTCCTGATGAGCCGCGAATCGGAATATTATCAACACTTACACCATAGCCGTTATCCAAGGTAATTCCAAAAATATCCGCATTTCCGTTTAATTCCAAATTCAGATGTGAAGATGTTGAATCAATTACCCAGTACATAATTCCTAAAGAAGGATTTTCGCAAGTTTGTACCGATTTGTATTTTGTTTTTCTATCGGATAGGACGCCGGAAAAATTATTGTCAAAGCTGTCATAAATAACAGAAACTCTTGATATTCGCGTTACTTTAATATCAATATTTTTAAAAGACGAAGGAAAAATCGAAAGATTTACGGTGCCGTTTATTCGGTAATTCTTTGCCATTATTCCATAATTTTTATCATCACGTTTTTCCGCATTTCCGTATATTGCATATTCTGATATATTATCACCTGATATTCTCTGTGTTACTGATGAGGTTGGGATGCTTTGAATAAGCGGAATCATTCCCGGACCGCCGCCGCCGAATTTATTTTGAAAAAAACTTCGGATATTAGAACTTATTCTATCGGTTTCGATTTGAGAATCACCATAGTGAAGAATCCTGATAATCCTTTCGGTAATTTTACAATTATCCATTTCATTGAAAATACTGTCGAAGAAATGAATGTTATTGTCCGGTAAATATAATTTAGTATTGTGAAATATTTTTGATTGATAAAATTGAATAGAATCGGCAATTGCGTTTAAAGTAGAGTCACGTATTAATAATTCTTGCCTGATGTATTCATCTTCAATGTTGTTTTCTTCCATTGATGAAAGAATATCAGACATTTCTTTTTTATTGATTGAACTTTTTGAAAGAATACTTTCAAGAGAAGGAAATCTTAGTACAATATTTCCGATCTTTACTCCGGATTCCGGAAAACAAAAAGATAAAATTGCAAGTGCAATAATGATTGAAAAGATAAATATTACTGTTTTATACGACTTCATATATTAGTAGGATGGGGAAGAATTAAAAAAGGGTCAATTACGCTTTTTAATTCCTGAATTTTAACCATTACACTCATAATGAATACATTAATTGTGAAAAATTCATCATTTTATTTATCAATATTTTATCTTTTCCAAAGATTTCCAAAAATCTTCCGCACTCTTGTCCCAATCGAATAATTTTCGTCTTTCACGACCTTTTTCTATTAATTGCCGGCGCAGGTTTTCATCTGTACTTAATTTAATCATTGCATCTGCAATTTCATCTACATTGAATGGGTCGACAATTAACGCCGCATCGCCGGCAACTTCCGGCATTGAAGTGGTATTTGAAGTAATTACCGCAGTTTCAGCATTAAAAGCTTCAACAATAGGAATTCCGAATCCTTCGAAAATAGAAACATAAACTTGTGCTATGGATGATGCCACAACATTATTTAATTTTTCTTGCGGAAGATAACCGGTAAAAATAACATCGTCTTTAAAATTCATTGAATTATAAACTTGTTCCAACTCTTCATAAGAAGTTTTTCTGTTGCCTACAATAACAAGTTTTTCGTTACCGGGAATCATATTTTTGTATCTGTCAAAAGCACGTAAAAGGTTTACAAGATTTTTCCTTTTGTAAAATGCTCCCACGTAAAGGAAATATCTTTCACCTTGTGTTAATTCCTTCCTTACCTCAATTTGCTTTTCTTCGGAAAGAGGAAAATAATCACTTGATGCGGCATTATGTACAACATCAATCTTATCTTTACTAATACCGTAAGTTTTTATTATATCCTGCTTTGTGTATTCTGAAACGGCAATAACTCTATCCGATTTCTCAATATATTTCGGCACATATTTCCTGTAATATGCGAGATGTTTTTTATTAGAAAAGAATTCGGGAAAGTGCACATAATTAAGATCATGTATAACATCCAGAGTTGGTGTTTTAGATCGAAGCGATATCCAGCCGTCTGTAGAAACAAAAATATCGGCTTTATATTTTTTTAAAGCAAAATAAATTCCCCACTCAAAAAACAAATACCATAATATTCTTGCTCTTGCCTGAGGGCGTACAACAACGGGAGTTATATTATCGGAATATATAAACTCCGGAGAATATTGTCGGTCAAAAAAGAAAATAAACTCATGCTCAGGATGATTTTTGGTAATCCTTTTGAGAATTTCATGAGTAACCATTCCGATACCTTCGAGCCGGCCGGAAAGTAAAAGTCGGGTATTTACTGCTATTCTCATTATTCTAAAACACTTGCAAGAAATTCTTGCAATTCATCGCCCATAATATTTCTTTTAACGATAATTCCGTTTTTATCAATAATAACATTAGCCGGAATTGAGCGTACGGCGTATAAGCCTGCAGCTTCATTATCCCACATTTTTAAATCGGAAACATGATGCCATGTCAAATTATCCTCATCAATAGCTTTTACCCATGCATCTTTTGCACGATCCAAAGAAACGCCGAGAATATCAAAACCTTTGTCTTTGTACATGTTGTAAGCAATAACAACATTTGGGTTTTCATTGCGACAGGGACCGCACCATGAAGCCCAGAAATCTACAAGTAAATAACCGTTTCCAACCAAATTTGATAAATTGATAGGATTTCCTTCAATATCATTCATTGTAAAGTCAACAAACTTTTTGCCTACCGCAACATTATTAAGTTTTTGTACATAATCTGCTAGCGATTCATAATCAGGAGTTTTTTTAGCTTCATTTGTTAAAAAATTAAATGCTCCATTTATTTCATCGGCATCGAACTTATAAGAATTTCTGTATAATAAGTATGTAGAGACGGCGGAATTCGGATTATTTTTAACAAAGTCAAGGATTAATTGATTTTTTTGTTTGTCTAATTTGTCGTAATCTTCCCCAATTTTTTTCAGTTCATTTTCATGCCTGTCTTCTCTACTGAGTTCAACATATTTAGCATATAATTCTTCTTGTTCTTTTTCAATTTCTTTATTCGATTTAATATAAGCTTGGTATAAATCGTTGGATGTTGAACCCGTAATCATAATATTATCAGGATTATCTCTGTCGCCTGAAATTGTTATTTTAGAATTTTCGAGGAAGAAAGCTTTGAAAGGTTTATCTTGTTCAAAAGCGAGATAAACTAATTTTGGAGAATCAACAGAGCCTTTAACGTTAAACTGCCCGTTTGTTATTGTAATATCGTGCAAAACCGAATAATTCCTACCGGTTCTTTCGATAATAAAGAGTTTATCAGCCTTATTTAACTTACCGTTAATAACGTATTCGCTTGATTTTGTGGAACAAGAAGCAAGAGTAACAGCTACTAAAATTCCTAATAAGATTTTTTTCATAGATATATTCATTTTATATTAATAATTCAAAAATGCATTTAAAATTTCAGAATATGTTATTGTTAAAGGCTGAAGTCCGAAACAATAATATATTTGTAATTATTCTTCGAATTGTTTCTATTTCGCAATCCGAACAGTGACAAACTGTTTATATTCAGTTTTATATTTCTAAATTTCTTCATTTACTTTTTCTTTTGTTTTACCTTCAACTACAATTACAATTTCGCCTTTAATTGTTTTGTCGTTAAAATACTCGCATAACTCGTTTAAACTACCTCTGACATATTCTTCGTGCAACTTGCTGATTTCTCGTGCAACAGCAGCTTGCCGTTTTTCTCCCAGATATTCTTTGAGCTGATTTAAAGTTTTAAGAAGTCGAAACGGCGATTCATACAATACAAAGGTTTGATCGATATTTTTCAATTGTTCGAGTTTAGTTATTCTTCCTTTTTTATGAGGAAGAAAACCTTCGAAATAAAATCTGTCGCAAGGAAGTCCGGAACATACCAAAGCGGGAATAATTGCTGTAGCACCCGGAAGACATTCAACGTTAATGTTATGTTTAATACATTCTCTTATAAGAAGATATCCCGGATCGGAAATTCCCGGCGTACCGGCATCAGTAACCAAACAAACGGATTCTGCGGATTTTATTTTGTTTATGATATTGTTTAATACCGAATGTTCATTGTATTGATGAAAGGCAATCATCTTTGTGTTGATATCGTAATGCTTAAGTAAATTTCCCGAAGTTCTTGTATCTTCCGCAAGAATAAAATCGGCATTCTTTAAAGTATTTATCGCCCTAATGGTAATATCATCCAGATTTCCTATCGGTGTCGGTACAATAAACAGTTTTGCCATATTATTTTTTATCTAATTCTTGAAGAAATTCTACCATCAGCCGTACAAATTCACTACTTCTATCTAAAATATTTTCATTAGGCAGATCGTAGATATTGTGATATTCAACTAAACCGCTGCCTTGAGTATGAATAAATACCGACGGCACGTTTTTAGCATATAAAGGAGCATGGTCGCTATTATATGATACATCTTTAACAACGACTTTAGGGAAGTAATTATTTTTTTCGTTTAATGCTTTCAGGATTTCGGTTTCTTCAGGAAAAACTTTTCCTTGCACAATAGTAATTCCGTCGGATCCGCCGCCGACCATGTCGAAGTTGATAAAGAAATCGATTTTATCAAGTGGAATGGGCGGATTATCCGCGAAGTATTTCGAACCGATTAATCCGGCTTCTTCGCCTGTAAAAGCTATAATTAACAAATGATGTTCGAGATTAATCTTTTCTTCTTTCAGATATTTTGCAATTGCTAACAGAGTTGCAATTCCGGTTGAATTATCATTTGCTCCGGGCATGTGGATTTCTTTGCCGAAACCGCCGATATGATCGTAATGAGCTCCTATCATAAGATAGTTTGCATTTTCCGATCTGCCAGGAATAAATCCGATTACATTGCGGGTATTAAATTCTTTGATTTCCTTATTTTTAATATCAACATAAAGTTTTTTTGCCGATGTATCGATTGCATCTTTTGTAACGTAAATAGTAAAATTATCTTTCAATTCGCGGGCATCGCTCATCGCCCAAGACAACCTGTTGTTTTTAGAAATTATTATTGTTCCGGCGTAAGGCTCAAAATCTTTATTTATTAAATTCGAATGAAATCTGTCGGTTAAAAGAACTTTTGTTTTATCGCCCAGTGCTAATATTTCTTGAAAAGCATCATTGTGCACCAGCGGATCATTAAGAAAAGGAACAATTGTAAAATTACCTTTTGCCGATCCGGATGATCTTGTAATTATAAATTCCGAAGCAGGATCTAATTTTTTTCCGTCTATGATAACTTTTGGAGTCTTAATAAAATCGGAAGTAGGGTAGGACAGGTCTTGAAAATATGAATTATTAAACCTAGAAAGTTGAAGTTTTCCAAATTCGTCGGCAATAAACTTTGAAGCCTTTTTTGCTCCTTTGTTTGTATATGCTCTGCCGGACATGGCTTTTGAAGTTAAGTTATCAATAATGTACCGCATATATACCAAATCTTGCGACAGTGCAAACACACTGTAAAATAAAAAAGAAATGCTTATTAATATGCGTTTCATGTGAAAACTTTTTAATTCATTTGTTTTTAATTTGCCCGTTCGTATTTAGCCGGCATAGAGATTTATTTTCAAAAGTGTTGTATTTTCCTGTACCGGATTTGTAATGTTAATAACTATTTTAATTTCAAACATATAAAATAATATAATTTCTTTTTAAGCTCTTTTGCGTGCTTTTATATTATTTATAATTTATGTTCTTCTCTGTTTTAAAAGATTAATATCTTCTCTCAATTATATCCTCAAACTTTTTAAATGCTTCGTCTTCAAAATCCCAACCATATTTGTTTATCAGTAATTGAAGTAAAATCCTCGCATCATTTAAAGATGAGAAATTATTGAATTTTTCTATTGTTTCATTGTAAAAATTAACATCGCCATCGAATAATCTATTGATAAAGAAAAATTTATCATTAATGCCAATAGCTAATTTAATATTGGAGATTTTTTCTTTACTTACTTTATCCGCAATAGTATTCTTTGATTCCGTGACAATAGTATTAGCAATAGTGCTGCTGACCGAAGACAACTTTTCAGCAATAGTTACATGCTTTGAATCATCAACCTTCTCTTCAATAATAATCCTCTCTTCAATAATTTCCTCTTTTCTTTCAAAAACAAATAAATCATCGCCCGCTATTTTCTTTTCGGGTTCATTATTTTCTTTTATTGATATGTCATGCGTTGCATTTTTATCCGCCTGTTCATTACTTTGAATATCTTCAAATTCTCTTTTCTCGAAGTCAAAAAAGATTTCATCATGAGTATCTTGTATATTTTCGATTTCAGGCTTGGGAAGATTGTTTTCTATTTCTTCTTCTTTATAGTTATCATCTTCCGGCTCACTATCAACCGTATATTTCTTTTCTTCAGCAGCCTGTTTTTCCTCAAGGATTTTTTCATTTTCAATAATTTCTTCCTCTTCAGGTTGAATTTTTAGTTCATACTTAATTTCTTTTTCAATAAAAGGAGAAATAACCTCTTCTTGCTTTTTATCGGAAATATAGTTCTCAACTTCTTTTTGAGGATAACTTTCGATTTTTAATACTTCTTTATAAAGATTTTTCAAAGCATCTTTTAGCAGATCAAGTTCAATAGGATGAATTTTTTCTTCTGATAAAACCTTGTTTGTTAAATCATTAACAATCTTAAGATCTGAATCTAAGGAATTATTAATATTCATGACGATTTTTTTAGATTTTCAATTCGCTAAGGTACAAAAAATCGTAAATTTGCAGCATAATTTAAATTGAAATTTATCAACTATTTATTGATATGTTTTTTGAACGATCATATAATAATACTGCTCGTAGCGGTTGGATTGAAGTAATCTGCGGATCAATGTTTTCCGGAAAAACCGAAGAGCTGTTGCGAAGGTTAAGAAGGGCGAAGATAGCAAAACAACGCGTAGAAATCTATAAACCGAAAATTGATATAAGATATGATGATGTGAATATTGTTTCGCATGATGATAATGCTATTCCTTCCAAACCTGTTGAAACTGCGGAAGAAATTTTGTTTTATGCACAGGGTGTTGATGTTATAGGAATTGATGAAGCTCAGTTTTTTGATGTAGAACTTGCTAATGTTTGCAACAAATTAGCCGATCAGGGAATTAGAGTTATTGTTGCCGGACTGGATATGGATTTTCAAAGAGTACCTTTTGGTCCGATGCCCGCATTAATTGCTTCTGCCGAATATGTTGATAAAGTGCATGCTGTTTGTGTTAAATGCGGTAATTTAGCACAATATTCTCATAGAACGGCCGTAGGCAAGCAGCAAGTTTTGCTTGGGGAAACCGACAGTTATGAGCCGCTTTGCAGGGCCTGCTATTTAAACTCAACCGGGAATAATAAATAGTGAACAAATTTGTATCTCTAATAATCCTTTATATTTAGTTATTCATATTTTGACCCTAAAATTACCAAATCATTTTTAATCCTTAATTCTTAATTTTTGATTATTTCCCTATCTTTGCATTTACAATAAAATTATTATAATATGAAAAGACTTTACAACATTTTATTAATTTCCTTATTGTGTTTATGTTCGACACAACTTAAGTCTCAAACAAATATTTTTACTGTCGGAACTTCTAATTTAAACGTCGGCATTCATGTGCCGACATATTTTTCTAATATGATTCTTCCGCCTGTTTCTGTTTCTTATGATTATGGTATTGTTGATTTCGGAATGCCAGGGTCAATGGGAATCGGCGGATATTTTGGTTTTTCCGGTTCAAAATCACGTTATAATTGGAACGGAATAAATAATTATTGGTCGATAAATACCAGCTATATAAATTTAGGCCCAAGAGTTAGCTACCATTTCAATGGTATTCCAAATGTATCGAAATTAGATTTGTATGTGCATTTGTTTTTAGGAGTTCAGATACGGAATTATGTGTATAGATATAGTAATCAATATGTTGGAGATAAAATGAATCCATATACCGATGCAGGATTTGCCGCAGATTTTAAAATAGGTGCAAAATACTGGTTTAAAGACTCTTTCGGAGCCTATTTAGAAATTGGTTGGGGAAGCATAAGCGCTATAGAACTGGGAGTTTCATTTAAATTTTAATTCTTAAATGAAAGTCAAAACCGACAATATATTGTCACTGGAAGGGTTTTCTTTATCTTTCCTTTCCGATGATGTATATAACGAGGTTGTTGATAACGTATCTTTCGCCGTAAAGAAAGGTAAAACGCTCGGCATAGTAGGAGAATCGGGTTCCGGGAAAACTGTTACAACTTTATCTCTGATAAAGCTTTTGGATTATCCTCCGGCGAGAATAGATGAAGGAAAAGCTGATTTCTCTATTGACGGAGAAACGGTTGATTTACTTTCGCTGCCTGAAAAAAAACTCGTAAAGTATAGAGGTAAAAGAATCAGTTGTATTTTTCAAACTCCAATGACATCGCTCAATCCTTCGATGCGTTGCGGACATCAAATTACTGAGATTCTTAAAATTCATCTCAAATTAAATAAAAAAGATGCGTACGACGAAACTATCCGCTTATTTAATGAAGTGCGATTACCTCGTCCGGAACATATTTTTAAGTCATATCCCCATGAAATTTCCGGCGGTCAACGCCAGCGAGTCATGATTGCAATGGCAATAGCTTGTCGTCCAGATATCCTAATCGCAGACGAACCGACTACCGCCCTCGATGTCAGTGTTCAAAAAAGCATTATTGAACTATTAAAAGATATACAGGAAAAATATCAAATGTCTATAATCTTTATCTCTCATAATCTTGGAATTGTGCGCGCTATTGCAGATTATGTAATTGTGATGAATAAAGGAAAAGTTGTAGAAACCAATACCGCAGAAAATATTTTTAATCATCCGCAACAAGCATACACAATGGGATTGATGGCTTGTAAACCCCCGTTGAATTTCAACTTGAAATATCTGCCTACTGTTGAAGATGTCGAAAAATTGAAAGAAAAAAATCCGAATTTCTCTGTAAATGAATATATCAAATCATTAATAATTGATAAAAACTTTTCTATTGATAATGAAAATAAGATTCTTTCGGTTCAAAATTTGAAAGTATATTATCCTCAGAAAGTAAATTCTTTCGGTAACGTAAAAAAATATATTAAAGCCGTTGATGATATTTCTTTTGATATTTACGATGGTGAAACTTTAAGTTTGCTGGGAGAGTCGGGTTGCGGAAAATCTACTACGGCAAGAGTTATTGCCGGATTGTTGTATCCTACATCGGGAAGTATATTTTTTAATAATTACGATATCAGTAATTTGCGGGGCAGAAAAAGAATCGGCTTTTGCAAGGAAATTCAAATGGTTTTTCAAGATCCGTATTCTTCTTTAAATCCTAAGAAAACGGTAGGACAAGCAATGATGGAGCCCCTGAGAGTTCATAAAATATTGGATAATGAAAAACAACGCAAGGAAAAAGTAAATTATTTACTTGATGTTGTCGGCATGAATCCGAATGATTTCGATAAATATCCTCATGAATTTTCAGGCGGACAAAGGCAAAGAGTTTGTATAGCAAGGGCATTAACATTAAATCCGAAATTACTTATCTGCGACGAACCGGTTTCGTCTTTAGATGTTTCGGTTCAGGCAAAAGTTTTGAATTTACTTCAAAAATTAAAAGAAGATTTTAAACTCAGTATGTTGTTTATTTCGCACGATATTGCGGTTGTACGCCACGTTTCCGAGAGGATTTCGGTGATGAAAGACGGCGCAATAATTGAAAGTGCAAATCCGTTTAATTTAATCAGTAATCCTCAAAATCCTTACACGGAAAATTTAATTAAATCATCATTATAATGGCAAATAAAAAATCAAAACCCAACATCACAAAACTTCAAAGAAACAGCTTTATGGCTGAAGTACTTAAAGTTTTTACAACTAATTCCCAGAAATCATATAATTTCCGTCAGATATCTTCCCTGCTCGGTGTAAACGATAAAGCCAGCAAAGAGCTCGTCAGAACTATGTTATATGAACTAAAACAAGTAAATGCCATAAATGAAATCTCACGCGGCAAATTTAAACTAAATGAAGATCTTGCCGAAAGTTATGGGCCAAAGGCTACTGTTGTTACAGGTAAAGTGGATATGAAATCCACAGGTAAAGCTTATGTTATCTGTAAAGATATGGATGAAGATGTTTTTATTGCGGCAAACAATACGGGAACGGCTTTTCATGGCGATACGGTTCAAGTTAGATTATTTCCGCAGAGAAAGAACAGGAAACTTGAAGGAAAAATTATCAAGATAGTGAAACGAGACAGAACGCAGTTTGTAGGTGTGTTTAAGAAATCTCCGAAGTTTGCTTTCGTTATTCCCGACGGTGATAATATGCCTGTCGATTTCTTCATTCCTTTGGAAGATTCTATGAAAGCAAAAGATGGAGAGAAAGTTGTTGTAGAATTAGCCGAATGGCCGGACAAGGCGAAGAATCCGGTTGCAAAGGTTGTTGAAATTTTAGGGCAACCCGGCGATAATAATGTTGAAATGCTGTCGATTCTTGTAAATAACGCTTTTCCTGCACACTTCCCGTCTAATGTCGAAAAAGAAGCTGAAAAAATTCCTCATACAATAAGTGAATCTGAGATTAGTAAAAGAAGAGATTTCCGTAATATTCTTACTTTTACGATTGACCCCGCGGATGCTAAGGATTTCGACGATGCTTTGTCTCTGCAATATTTGCCGGATGGCGATTATGAAGTGGGAATTCATATCGCTGATGTTTCTCATTATGTGCACCCGAGTACTTTAATTGATAATGAGGCCTTCGATAGAGGAACGTCTGTTTATCTTGTTGATAGAACAATCCCGATGTTGCCTGAAGCTTTGTCGAATGAATTGTGTTCTCTTCAGCCGAATAAAGACAGGCTTTGTTTTTCCGCAGTTTTTGTTCTTGATGAAGAAGCGAAAGTGAAAAATCAATGGTTCGGTAAAACGGTAATTCATTCTGACAGAAGATTTGATTATGAGGAAGCACAAGCTATTATTGAAGGAAAACAGGACGAATATTCAAAAGTGATGCTAACTCTTGATAGGCTTGCAAAAAAACTTCGCGACGAAAGATATAAAAAAGGTTCTATCGATTTCGGTTCGGAAGAAGTTAAATTCAAACTTGATGAAACCGGAAAACCTATAGAAGTTTATTTCAAGGAATCAAAAGATTCTAATAAATTGATTGAGGATTTTATGCTTCTGGCAAACAGAAAAGTTGCCGAACGTATTCAAACTTTCAAAAAAAATCCGAAAGACGAATCAAAACCATTTGTTTATCGTATTCATGATAAGCCGAATGAAGCTAAACTAATGCAGTTTTCCGATTTCATCGGAAAGATGGGTTATAAACTTAATCTTTCAAATCACAAAACAATTTCGGCCTCATTAAATAAATTATTTACTGATATCAGCGGCAAAGGCGAACAAAATATGATAGAAACCATTGCTGTTAGAACTATGGCAAAAGCGATTTATTCCACAAGAAATATAGGGCATTACGGATTAGCTTTCGATTTTTACACTCATTTTACATCACCTATTCGCCGTTATCCCGACTTGATGGTTCATAGATTGTTGTTTAATTATATTAATAACAAAAATTATGTTGTTGACGGAGAGGAGCTGGAGGAAAAATGTATTCATTGCAGCGAAATGGAGCGCAGAGCCGCTGATGCGGAAAGAGATTCCGTAAAATTGAAACAAATGGAATTTATGGCGGAGCATATCGGAAAAACTTTCCACGGACTTATTTCGGGAGTTTCCAAATGGGGATTGTTTGTTGAACTCGACATAAGCAAAGCCGAAGGTTTGGTTCGAATAGAAGATATGAAAGACGATTTCTATTATCTTGATGAAGAAAATTATCAGGTTGTTGGCCATCATCACGGTAAAGTTTATAAATTAAGCGATCCTATTGATGTTGTGGTAAAAAGCATAGATTTACAAAAGAAACAAATGGACTTGGCAATAGCAGAAAAATAAAGTTTATTATGGCAAAAACAAAAACGAAAAGAAAAAAACGTAGCAGCAAAAATTTACTATTGGCGGTTTTATCGGGCTTATTATTGGCGCTTGCTTGGCCGACATACGGATTCTCTCCTTTGATTTTCATCGGTTTTGTTCCGTTGTTATTGATTGAAAGGGATTTGATGCAATATGTGCGAAAATATTCCTGGTTGTTACTTCGCTATTCATTTATTGCGTTTTTAATTTTCAATGTAATAACTTGTTGGTGGATTGGCAAAGTTGCTTTTGCGGCTGGAATTGCAACCTGTTTGTTGAATGCTATTGTTATGACTTTCTTTTTCCAGGTTTATCATATTATAAGAGCGAGTATTTATGATAATAGAAGTCGCGGACAATGGATTTTAATACCGATATGGATTTGTTTTGAATTTTTGCATTACAATTGGGAGTTGAATTTTCCTTGGTTGAATTTGGGAAACGTTTTTGCTACGTCAATAAAACTTATTCAGTGGTATGATGTTACCGGAGTGCTTGGCGGTTCGTTGTGGGTTCTGCTTACGAATGTTTTTGTTTTTAAAGCGATAGATAAATGGCTCAGAAAAGACAGACAATATGCTATATTGGGCAAACGATTACTTATTCCTTTAACAATTATATTTGTGCCGATAATAATCTCATTGATAAGATTTCACACATATAAGGAAGTTGAAGATCCGATAACTGTTGTTGTGTATCAACCTAACAGCGACCCGTTTAATGAAAAGTTCTCCTTATCCGCAAATGAATTTATTGACAGATTATTTATTGATATGCAGGATATTCTTGGTGTAGATGTTGATTTGATAGTTTGTCCCGAAACTGCTTTACAGGCACAGCTCTGGGAACACGAAATAGATAAATCGTCATATATTTCACGCATTCGAAAAGGATTGGAAACAAAAGCTTCTAATGCCGGAATGGTAATGGGAGCATCTACATATAAATTATATCAAGAAGGAGAAGAACATAAGCCCTACACAAAGAAGTTTAGTAGTCAGGATGTTTATTATGATTCTTTCAATACAAATATATATATAGATACAAGCAACATTCTTCAGATATATCATAAGTCGAAACTAACGCCGGGCGTTGAAATTATGCCGTATATCAGATATTTAAAATTTCTCGAAAACTTGGCCTTAGACCTTGGAGGCACTGTCGGTTCTTTAGGTTACGATGAAGAACAAAATCCTTTTGTAAATGAAGATATGTCTGTAAGAATAGCTCCTATAATCTGTTATGAATCGCTTTTCGGCGAACATGTTTCTAACTTTGTCCGTAACGGTGCAAATTTGATTACAATTTCTACCAATGACGGCTGGTGGGGAAATACACAAGGGCATAAACAACATTGTGCATATGCTTCACTGCTTGCGATTGAAACAAGGCGAAGTATTGCGCGCTCTGCAAATACAGGCATTTCATGTACTGTAAATCAAAGGGGTGAAATTTCCAATGCTACCGAATATTGGGAGCAGGCGGTTTTTAAGGATGAAATTAATTTAAACACAAAAAAGACTTTTTATGTAAGATATGGCGATTATGTTGCACATATTTCCTTAATAATATTAATTGTTCTTGTGATTATTTCTTTTATTAATAGTCTGGTATTGAAGAGAGTTGAAAGGATAGAGAAAGTAATGTGATTTGAATATGAAGTGAAGGGATAAAGTTAAAGATTATATAGTGTTTGACTCGAATGTTACTGTCCCGAAGCTTGAAATCCGAAACAAAAAATATCGCATTAAAATATTATCTTTGCAGTTAGTTTAAAATATTTTCCCACGCATGTCTAAGAATAAGTTAAGAAATTCAGAACCACCAAAAAACACAAAACCGGCCGGTAAGAATTCAGGTAAAAAGTCTAAGAAAAAGTCGAAAAAAGATTCCTGGTTTAAAAGAAACAAAAAGGCCGTGAATATTACTTTTGGCGTGCTCTTTATGTCGGTTGCGGTTTATGCCGCATTAGCAATGGTTTCTTATGTTATAAATGTCTTTAAAAGCGGAATGTTAATTGATATTGATGCTTTGGGATGGTGGAAATATTTAGCTCAGGGCGACGGACATAATATTACCGGAAATTTCGGAGATTTAATCGCTGATTTGCTGATTAAAAGATGGTTCGGTATCGGTTCGATATTTTTAGTTCTGATTCTTTTTCATTATGGAATTAAATTGACATTCGGAAAGAAATTAATAAATCGTAAATTTATTCTGCCCGTAAATATTTTAATCGCCTTATGGTTTTCACTCATATTTGCCGTATTCTTCCAAAATAATGAACCTTATGTTTCAATATTTGCCGGATATATCGGAAAAGAATTGTTCGAAATAATTAAACCGGTTACCGGAATTGTAGGTACGGCAATAATTCTGTTTATTCTGATGTTCGTTTTTATCGGAATACGCTACAAATTGAATGTGTTGAATTTATTTAAAAACATTAAATTAAATTCTAAAGATAAAACAAAGGATGTTGAGGATATTATTGAAGATGACGACGAGGAAGGAACGGATGATAGAGATGATTTCGATGATGACGAACAGGATAATGATGAAGATGAAGAAACCGTAAGATCTTTTGATGAAGATGAAAACTCCAATGATGAGGATTTGCTGGAGGAAGAAATTGAAGAGATTCGTAGAAACCAAGAAGAGTTTGAATTAAAAGATATTGTTGTTGAAAGACCTGATGAAGAGTCGATTGATGAAAAAGATTTTAAAAAACAAAATATTTTAGAACTCGAAGATATTGATCCGAGGGATGAATTGCCGAGGTATAAGATGCCTCCCATTGACTTGCTCGAAGAGTACGGCGGCGACAGCGTTTCTATTTCTGATGAGGAAATAGAGAAAAACAGACAGAATATTAAAAATACTCTTCGCACTTATTCTATTGAAATCGTTTCAATCAAGGCTACTGTCGGACCTACGATTACTCTCTATGAAATAGTTCCGGCTCCGGGAGTAAGAATCTCGAAAATCAAGAATCTTGAAGACGACATTGCGCTTAGTCTCGCCGCTATGGGAATTCGTATTATTGCACCTATCCCCGGTAAGGGAACTATCGGTATCGAAGTGCCGAACAGCAAACCGCAAATTGTTTCCATGCGATCTGTTCTTTCATCTAAAAAGTTTGTTGAAAGTAATCTGGAACTACCTATAGCTTTAGGTAAAACTATTTCTAATGAAAGTTTTGTTGCCGATCTTACCAAGATGCCGCATTTACTTGTTGCAGGAGCAACAGGACAAGGTAAATCGGTTGGGCTAAATGCAATTATTACATCATTATTGTATAAAAAACATCCGGCTCAATTGAAATTTGTTATGATTGACCCTAAGAAGGTCGAACTTTCATTATTCAGTAAAATAGAAAAACATTATCTTGCAAAATTACCTGATCTTGACGAAGCTATAATTACAGATACAAAGCATGTTGTTAATACGCTCAATTCACTTTTGATAGAAATGACAACAAGATATGAGCTCCTCAAAATGTCTGGAGTCAGAAATATTAAAGAATATAACACAAAGTACATTGCCCGCAGATTAAATCCTGAAAACGGTCATAGATATCTTCCCTATATTGTTGTAATAATAGATGAGTTTGCCGATTTAATTATGACTGCCGGAAAAGAGGTTGAGGTGCCGCTGACACGTTTGGCGCAACTTGCTCGTGCTATAGGAATTCATCTTGTAATTGCAACCCAAAGACCTTCTGTTAATATTATTACTGGTACTATTAAGGCGAACTTTCCGGCTCGTCTGGCTTTCCGTGTTGTGCAGAAAATAGACTCGCGCACGATTCTTGATACCGGCGGCGCAGACCAATTAATAGGAAGAGGAGATATGCTACTTTCTACGGGAAGTGATCTTATTCGAATGCAATGTGCGTTTATTGATACTGATGAGGTAGGTCGCCTTACGGATTATATAGGTTCGCAAGCAGGTTATGCAACAGCTTTGTTATTGCCGGAATATTCCGGAGATTCTGCGGAAACGAGTTTGAATAAGGATGATATTGGTGACCGTGACGAAATGTTTGCCCAAGCGGCACGATTAATTGTTATAAATCAACATGGTTCAACATCTTTATTACAGCGAAAACTTAACTTGGGATATAATCGTGCCGGAAGAATTATGGATCAACTTGAGGCTGCCGGAATTGTCGGTCCGCAAGAAGGCAGCAAAGCCCGCGAAGTATATGTTCACAGCGAAGTAGAATTAGATAAGATACTTAATCCGGATTTATAATTGTTTCGAATTTTGCTCATGTTATTGTAGTGAAATTCAGTAAAAAAACAATCAATCGTACAAAATATATTAGTTGGTAACGATGCCAAAAATAGTTGGTAATTAATAGTGCAGATTATAGAATTTCGAATATGTAAATTTTGAGATTGATTTCTATATCTTAATATTTTCAGCAACATTTACTCCGTCGATTGCAGAAGAAACAATTCCTCCCGCATAGCCGGCACCTTCGCCGCAAGGATATAGATTCTTGATTTCAATATGTTCGAATGTTTCGTTGTTTCTTAAAATTCTTACAGGAGAAGAAGTACGAGATTCTATTCCAATTAATAAAGCATCATCGGAGTAAAATCCCCTGAGCTTTTTGTCGAAATCTGTAAATGCTTGTTTTAATCTGTTTGTGATGAAATCCGGAAGCATATTGTGAATAGGAGAGGATATTAATCCGGGTATGTAGGAACTTTTTCTTAATTCCGACGAAGTTTTGTTTTTTGTGAAATCGGTCATTCTTTGTCCCGGCGCCTTAATAGTTCCGTCCTTATGATCAAAAAATCTTCTTTCTAAATCTTGCCGGAATATCAGATTTTGCAACGCTCCGAATTTTGAATAATCCGAAGTATCTTTCTTATCAACAGAAACAACAATTCCTGAATTTGCAAATTTTCCGCTGCGAGATGAATTAGACATTCCGTTTACAACAAGTTCTCCAGATTTTGTTGAGGCTGGAACAATTATCCCACCCGGACACATACAAAATGAAAAAACACCTTTTCCTCCAACTTGCGTTACTAAACTATAAGTTGCCGGCGGCAAATCATATCGCTGCCTTTTTCCATTGTACTGGATATCATCAATCATTTTCTGATAATGTTCGACACGTACACCCAAAGCAAAGTCTTTAACTTCAATTTTTATCTTTCTTTCATTCAAAAATTCATAAATATCATTTGCCGAATGTCCTGTCGCCAGAATTACTGCAATTCCGGAAAATATATTCCCGTTTTGGTCTATTACTTTATCAACTTCAGAATTTTTAATTTTGATATCGCAGATTTTAGTATTGAAATGATATTCGCCCCCATGAGAAATTATTGTATTTCTGATGTTTTCCATTATCATTGGTAGATTATCCGAACCGATATGCGGATGTGCATCAACAAGAATATCTTTTGAGGCTCCATGTAAAACCAGCAATTGTAGGATTTCATTTACATTACCTCGTTTTGTTGAACGGGTAAATAATTTTCCGTCGGAGAAAGTTCCGGCGCCACCTTCACCAAAACAATAATTGGAATCTTCATTGAGATTGTTGTTGCGATAAAGTTCGGCAATATCTATTTTTCTTTTGTGAATATCTTTTCCGCGTTCCAGAATTATGGGTTTGATTCCTTTTTGAATTAGTTTTAAAGCGGCGAATAATCCTGCCGGCCCCGCACCGATTATTATTACAGGCGGAGCGGAGGCAACATTTTTAAATTCCGGAATTTTTATGCTCTCGTTCGGATAATCATTTCCGGAGAAGACAGCTATTTTCAGTAAATAAGAAATGTTTCTTCCGCGCGCATCAATGGAACGACGTAAAATTCTAATATCGTTAATACTTGAAATTTTTATTCCGGCAGCTCTTCCCGATGATAATTTTATAGCTTCATAATCATTTATTAATTCGGGAGAAATTTTTATATCTATCTCATTAATCATGGAAATACCAACTTACTCCGAATTTAAATTGTCTGTCGTTTAACGGATAATGCGGCACGCCTATATAATTATAACCTAACAATCCGCTCGTAACGTTGATAAATTCAACAAAAACTCTTGCCCTTTTTACTTGAAACCTGAAATATGCGTTGATATACGGATAATTTCCTGTTTTAACTTCATCTTGAAGATAGAACGAACGAATTGAAGGCATGTAAGCTTCAGCATAGAAAGGTGTATTGTAAACAACATCGAATCCGATTTGCGACATCAGGGCTTTTTTAAACAAAGGTTGTTTATATATAAAAGTAATTTTTCCAACAAGGTCGGGTATCCGCATTACATCTTTATTGCTGGTATATTGGTAAACAACACTGCCGCTTATTTCAAAACGTTTTAAATCATATCCCGCAGAAAAATATGCCGATAAATAATTTATGGCGCCTTCATGTTGTTGCGGTGTAATATCTTGGTTTAGATAAGCATAATTGTTAACTAACATATATTTTACGCCTAATTCTAATGAACTGTATTTTACCGAAACATTAGCCTGATTATAAAAGACTTTCTTGAAAGAATTTTCCCACGCTGTTGTTGTAGTCTTAATTTGTGAATACATCCACGGGACATCGGTTGCGGCGGAATTATATTCGGCCTCAAAAGAAAATTTCTTGTAATCATAATTCAACAATCCCGAAACGTTATAGTCGCCGTTATTATAATTCCCGAGAGAAAAATGCGCTTCGGGAATTAATGTGAAATTAGCAAACTTCAAAAGGAATTTACCGTAAGGGATTATATTGTAAATATTATACTTATTAACTTCTTCTTGACTGGAAATAATACTAAGGCCTTCGTCGGTAACAGTAACATTATTTGCAAAAACATAGTATTGAATATTATGATAATCAACATCTGCTCCCACTTCAAATTGAAACCAAGCTTTGTTCCCGTTATCGAAATTGGTAAAAGCAAAATTGTTTTTCAAACTTTTAAAAACAGTTGAATCAAATATAGCGGAATTATCGTTTGTATAGAAATAATTGTAAAAATTAGTATCCGGTCTTGTATCCTGATAAATATTTCTGTCGCGAACAAAATTTATACTGTGCCGAAGCTGAAGATGATTTTCCTTCCTCGTAGTATCGGCTTTCATCAGTTTGAAATAATGACTGAAATACCATCCGCCGCGTTTGATAAAATTTGAAGCATTAGTAAGATTAACATCAATAGTTTTTCTGTTTGAAAAATTATTTTCAGTAAAATCGGTAAGATTTTTAACTCCGCCGTTCTCCAGGATATTCAATCTGGTATGATAATAAGCGAAAAGAAATCCATAACGGTAGTCACGGGTATGAAATCGTAAATTGGCATTGAAATTAGCATTTTTTGCGGTTTGACGAATATAAAACCCTTCGTTATTTAGAAAATTAAAATTGAATCCGAAAGCTATTGTTTGTCCGATTCTCTGATTATGTTCGGCATTAAAGTAACTCTCATCGCGCTCATTACCCGGAGCTCGCGAATACATAAGATTAAAATACGGCTTTAATGAAGAAAAGTATTTTGTATTTTGCGTTGATTGGAGATACTGCTCGAAACCATCGTAATTATAATAATATCCGGCGTTTAAATTCGGAGTAAAAATTAGTGGACGATGAGCGTGGCCGGTATTCGATGTCGTATTGTAGAAATTCTCTTGCCTGTACAGTTCGTCAAAAATATGATAGCGGAAAAGAGTAGTGTCAATAGGAGTTAATGTTAATGAATCGAGAGGAAAATCTTTTAAATATCCGTAATATATTGCCAAAGAGTCGGGAAGTGCTTGTGCATGAAATTGTTTCGGCACAATAAACAACAGACAAACGATAAATATATTCAGAAATTTCTTCACGGCGCAAAGATAAGAATAATAAGAATTAAAAATTAAAAATTAAGAATGAAAAATGAGAGTTAGTAGTCCCGAGTGTAATAAACGGATAATATTATTTGAAAATTATTTAATTCCGCTTACTGGAATATTCCGAATGATTATGATTGCATTATAACGGCAAAACTATAAACACAAAACTAATCTCCCTAATCTTAAATTTCTAAACTTTCAAACATTTTTCTATAAAATTCTGCCTTTTCATTGAGTGGTTTGGGATATGCCCGTGATGTTGACGGCATTCTATAAATCATTATTTCCCTGTTGTTTATATTGCACGGTGAAAAGTTTCCTACTGCTGGTTCAGAAAAATCCAGCAAATATAATAATGCTTCCATTGCTTTTGCTCCTGTAACCGCGATTGCTTTACATTCGGGAATTTTCCTTAAAATTTTCTCCGGAGAAAAAGTTTTTGTTATATGTAAGAACTTATCCGAAGCATTATTATTTAATCTGATGATATTCATCGCCGTATCACCCATTCCTATACCTTTGTAGTAGCAAAAACTTGCGGCACGATCTCTGTCGAAAGTTTTTTTATTTTCCTTAATGAAATACTCTTTGTCATTATAAAAAACCAAACCCATGATTCGCCAGAAATCATTCTGAAAATTCGGATAATAAAAGTCCATAGACCATCGCTTGCGTTGCGGCGGAAAACTTCCGAGAATCAAAAGTTTCGCATTTTCCGGCAAAAAGAATCCCAAAGGATGAACTTCTTCAATGTCAGGATTCGGAGCTTGTATTTCTGAGTTTTCGTGTTTAATAATCATTATATCGGTTCTTAATTTTCATTAATCCAGTCTGCAATAATCTTCATAGAATCTTCATTAAAAGTTTCTTCATTCTTAATATATAATTCGGTATTTCCGAATAAACATTTCTGAAATAAATGATTCTGCTGAGGTAACGGAACAATTTTATAATTTGTATTACCGGCTTTCTTTAAAGATTTTTCAATTCCTTCGAGATTTTCTTTTGCCCTTACTTGAATATCATTTGTGCCGTTTAAGGCTAAAACAGGAACTGTTGTCTTTTTCAAGTAATTTTGCGGGTTAAATCCGACAAAATATTTAAACCAAGGTTGTAAATACGATTTTGCTTCTGTTTCTACAATCTGTTGAATATCTTCTTCACTAATCCACCCTTCGGGATATTGTTTGTAACTTTTCTCTTTGACGGCTATAATCTTTTTTAATTTCTCTTCATCATTAAGTTTATTATTATTTATTATCGAATAACTTTTTTTAATACTTTTTATTTCAATATCGATAATATCTTTAGGCGCATTATTTGCAACCATTATATCATTATTTTGATGTATCAATAATTCTTCGATCGGAATTCCGGGTCCCGCAAGCAGAACAATGAAATCGATATCGGAATTGCGGACGGCAACCATCGGGGCAATCATACCGCCTTCGCTGTGGCCTACTAATCCGATAGACATATCCTTCAAATCATCCCTTCCTTTTATGTAATTGACAACCGCTTCCGCATCAAGAGATAAATCGTAAGTTGTAGCCGTACTGAACTTTCCTGTAGATTCGGCAGTTCCTCTGTCGTCGTATCTTATTACGGCAATTCCGTTTCTTGTGAGATAATCCGATAACACGAGAAATGGTCTGTGATCAAAAAGTTCCTCATCGCGATTCTGAGCTCCTGAACCGGAAATAAGTACAACTATTTTGTTGCTTGGCTTCACATTTGTTTTTTCGTTGGGCATTGTTAATGTTCCTGCAAGAATAACATCGTCTGCACTTTTTATTGAGACTTCTTCAACATGGTAAGGGAAATCAACCGGGTCTTGTTTTCTTACAATTTTCTTTTTTGTAAAATCTCCTCTACCCAAAACTAAATCGGCGGAAAATCCCATCTGTTTGAAAAAACAAAAGATTGAATCTTTCTCAGTATTATAATTACCGTTTATGGTTAAACCTATCGATTTTATAGAAATAAATAAGCTGTCGTTACTAAAGAAAGAACTATCGCAAGGAATTCCAAAAGTATATTGGTCGGGAGAGTCCATCAACACTTTTGAACCCAAAGAATCTTGTATATGGAGAACTATAGTAAGAAAAGTGTTGTTTACATCAATTTTGCCGTTCCATGTTCCTTCTATAGATTGAGCGTTGATAGTGCAAAAGATAAATGCAGCTAAGATTGTGGATAATACTTTTTTCATGACTTAATTAGAATAAGATGTTAATAAATATTTTAGAAATAATTTCTGCTAAAACTATAGCAAAGATAAAAATAACCGAATTGTTTTTTCTGATATTTAAAGAAACTTTAAATGCATTATAAAATAGAACAATTGTCCATATTAATATTGGGATTGATAATAAAATGATTGCAAAAAAAGAAACGGAAGAGAAAATAATGTTGGGATTACTGATAAAAACTTCCGGATTTTCGAATATCATATCAATAAATTCCGGTTGCGGAAAAAAGGCTGTAAGTGCCAGAAATAAAGTAGGAGCCTTCGCTAAATATGTTGTGCCGATTACATCTATCACTCTGAAGTTTTTGGAAAAAATCAATCCGGCAAGCAGAAACATAATAATTATGCTTGCTAAATCTATATTCAACATTGCAAATGCAGCCCAAAAAGAATATGCTTTTCCGTTTGTATGCATATCTAATGCTCCGTCGAAATATGCCCCGTTATAACTCCCGATGAGAGCGGTAAGAATAATAAAAATTAATCCTAAACCGAGCGCCTGCCAACCGGCAATCTTCTCAAACGGATTAACAAAAATCAACCTGAAAATTTCATTACGTTTCATAATTGTTTATTATTTTGTTATTGTTGATTGAATTTCTTCCAATGAGTTTATTCTGTCTATAATGTCGTTCAACATATTTCTAACCGTAGGATAGCTTAGCTTGAGTTCGTTAGCCATTTCTTTAAGACTTCCGCTATATTTTACGAATTTTAGAATAAATTCTTGATCTTTTTGTGTTAGAAGTAAATAAATAGGAAGTTCGTATGAACCGTTAACTTCAGTATTACACTCATCACATTTTAAGCATTTTACTTTAAGCTGATTATTACAACTTGGACAATGAGTCGGTAACATAATTCAATATATTTTTTGCAAAGATATAAATATATTTTTAATTTTATTGAAGTATAATTTAATTTTGTTTAAAAAAAATTTAATAAAATGAAAATATGCAGAAAATAAATGAAAGAAAAGATAGAAAAACAATAAAATTCATAGTATTTTTATAAAAGTAATTAGTAAAATTCTTTTATTGCTATAAAATATTGAATTAGATAAAATATATTAACTCTGAAAATTGTGTCAATATGAGGGAACTTTTAGGACCAATGTCCCTCACAAATAAGAACAAACGAATAGAATAAACTTAAAGTTTATTTACCTTATATCCCCAGTACCCAACTTGCAATTGAAAAATAAATCAGTACTCCCGTAATATCAGAAATTGATGTAATAAGCGGTGCACTTGCCGTTGCGGGGTCAACTTTAAATTTTGTGAATATGAAAGGCAGGATTAAGCCTATTAAGCTGCCGGTAATAACTGTTAAAACCATGGTTAAGCTTACAACTAAAACTATTTCCTTAGCTCGAAAGACTGCAATTAATGCAACGCCTGCCGCCATAGTAAGTCCGAGTAAAAGTGAAACTAGGAGCTCCTTGCCGAGCAATTTGACCCAATCTTTTATTTCTACATCACCGGTTGCTAAAGAGCGAATCATAAGTGTTGCGGATTGAGAACCTGCATTACCTCCGCTTGCTATCAAAAGCGGAAGGAAAAAAACTAATGATACGGCCGATTGTATTACATCTTCGAAGCTTGCAATTGCCGCGCCGGAGAATACATTCACAAACACAAGAGCAGTCAACCAAACAACTCTGTTTTTATATAATGTTGCAATAGTTGCTTTCAATGGGTTTACAATAGCATCTTTAATAGAACCGAATTTATGAAAGTCTTCTGTGCTTTCTTCTTCCGCAACGTCCATCATATCATCGAAGGTAACAATACCAACCAGAGTACCGTCGTTATCAATAACAGGTAAAGCAACCCTGTCATGATCCGAAAAAACTTTTACCGCATTTTCCTGATCATCAAAAACATTTAGAGCAATGAATTTATTATCGGAAATTTCTGATATTTTCTGTTGGGGTGAAGCAAGTATTAAATCCTTAATGCGAATGTCGTCAACCAAATGCCATTTATCATCAACTACATAAATAATATTGAGAGTTTCGGAATCGCGACCGTATTTTCTAATATGTTCTAAAGATTGATCAACCGTATAATATGCCTTAACTGCAACGTATTCGGGAGTCATCAATCGACCTACGCTGTCTTCGGGATATGCTAAAAGTTGGCCGGCAATTTTTCTTTCTTTATCACTAAGTAATTGCATCAGGGGCTGTACAATCTCTCCAGGTAAATCTTCAAAAAAAGCTGTTCTGTCATCAGGTTCCAAGTCATTCAATAAACTTGTAATCCTGTTACTGTTTTCAGCAAGGCTTTCAATAACATCCTGTTGCGATTCGTGAGATAAATGCTCGAAAGTTTCCTTTGCGTATTCACGCGAAAGCAATCTAAACAAAAGAATACCTTCTGTTTTAGATAAGTCTTCAATAACTTCTGCTATTTCAAGAGGTGAGAAGTGTTGTAGTTCCTTTTTTAGACTTTTCCAGTCTTTTTGTTCGATTAAATTTCTTAAAAAAAGTTTGATCTCATTCATTTATGACCTCCTTACATTTTTTTCTGTAAGAAGACCATTGAAGTCCCTTACAGAGTAGTTAATGTTTGATGTTTAATTTTCTACGACTATAATACGGGCCTTCGTCCATGTTAAGATTATTTTAAATTTTCGGCTGCAAAGATAGTAAATTAATTTAAAATTGAAAATTTAGAATTGATTTTTTTTGAAATTTAATAGGAGCATAGATTGAATAAATTTCTAGGTTTTGATTGATTATTCTTTGTGATTTTAGCCGTAGGAATATTTTGATTGTAAGGTAAATTTTATGATTTGAAAATTGAAATTCCTCATTTCAAAACATAAAATCAGAAATTAAATAACGGGAAACATACAACTATTCGTTATTATATTTGGATTCTTCAAATAATTTATCCAATTTAGATACAATCATCGCAGGATTTGTCAATGGCATTTCGGTTTTATAATCAAATAAATCGTATTCTAATAATTCATTTTTCTTGTATTTTTCTATTCTCGGCAGCTTATATCTATTTGTAGTATAGAGATATTCGTCTTTTTCATCGAAAATAATAAGTTTAGGAAAAAATACATCTTTCCTGCCGATGAATTTCGTCATAATTTCATTAGCTTCAGCGAACTCTTTTTGAGAACTTCTTCCGAGCTCTTCATAATGAGTGATTTTTTTACCATCCCAAGTGCGAACAGTTGCGTAAGAATCGGCAATAGTTTTTTCAATTGCACTGCCAAGATGCATAGTATCATGTCCCGATGGCATTAATAAAACTTTTCCGCCGCCGCCTTCGATATTTGCGGCATAACGCGGAACTGTAATTCCTGAAAGCCATCCCTGCAAATTTTTCATATATATTTTCCCATTTTGTATTGGTGTTATAAAATGTACGATTCCTTTTTCTTTATGGCATTGCAAAAGATAATAAGGATGAACGCCAATCCAAAACATTCTCCTGAAAGTTTCAGCTAAAGTTTTGTAATAATCATTAACATGATTCAATAAAACAGTTTGATTTCTTACAGTAAAGCCATGATCATTAATTTTTCTGATTGTATTTGCGAGTTCTTCCGTAATTTCGTGATAATGATTGATATGTGTCATAAAGTACACATATTTATTCGGCCCTACCGTATATTTATTTGCTGAGGTTTTTATCAATTGAAGCAATTCATCATCAATTGCCATTGGTAATACAACAGGAACGCGTGTGGCAATTCTTACGGCACGAATATGATTAATTTTACTAAGTTCTTCAAGAACATACTGTAACCTTTTTTTATTAATCATAAGCGCGTCGCCCCCCGTGACAAGAACTTCATTGATATTTGTATTATAATTAATATAGAACAGTCCTTTATTAATATCGTTAATACTAACATCAACAGTACCGTCCAATGATTTCGCTCTTTGACAATGAACACAATAGGAAGCGCAACTCGTATTTTCGGCAACAAATAAAGCAACTCTGTTAGGGTATCTTTGATAAGCAGCGCCGTAACTTCTTGAGCCTTCATCCATCGCACCTTCCAATCCGGTGTCAGGAAAAAGTAGATTAGCCGGAGTCGGAACACTTTGCCAAAAAATCGGGTCTAATCTGTATTTTGCTTTTTCTCCCGGCAAAAATACCGGATGAAAAGGATCCTTCTGCATTAGAGTTGCATAGTATGGCGTTATTCGTAAAGATTCCTTTCCTTCTACCCTCAAAGTTTCAACAGTTCTTCTTATTTCATTAATCTGATGAGAATTTAATTTAATAACCTTGCTCAACTGCTCAACATCACGAATAGAATTTTTTAATTGCCATTTCGGATTATTCCAATCTTCCTCAGTAGCATTTTCCCACAGTTTTATTGTTCTATAATCGCGTTGTTTATAATAAAACGAATTGTTGGTATTATAAAAATTAGTATTATTATCACTCATGATCTTTAATTTTATTAATATTGATTTGAGATTTCTCTTAAATATTGAGAGAGGAGTTGATTGTTTAAAAAACAATTTATGCAAATATAAGTATTAATTATCGGAATCTATGAGAATTTGGGATTTTTTAACTTGATTTGAATTAGTAATGAATACATTTTATTTGTAAACATGCAAAAACTTTCTTTAATCCCGACTTTTTATATAATGAATTTTTGTTTTTGTAATAATTAAAAAGACATTAATAATCAAATTATTACATTGCAATGTATTAATTCTTTTATGCTTTTCGCTTTCACACATTTTTCTATATCTTTGCATTCCAAATATAATCCGATGAAAAAAACTTTAATAAATCTGATTGATAAACTTGAAGTTGAAAAGATTCTTTCAAAGAAAGAATTCGTTCAATTATTAATTGAGCATAAAGATGTTGAACTTGCCGATTATATTTCTCAAAAAGCAAGAAATACCAAAGAAAAGAATTATGGGAAAGATGTTTATATTAGAGGATTAATCGAATTTACAAACTACTGTAAAAACGATTGTTATTATTGTGGAATTTGTGCTTCAAATAAAAATGTTGTTCGATATAGAATGACAAAAGAACAAATCTTGGAATGCTGTGAAATAGGATATAAACTCGGATTTAGAACTTTTGTCCTGCAAGGCGGTGAGGATAAATGGTTTACTGATGAAAGAATGACAGATATTGTAAGTTCAATTAAAAAGAAATTTTCTGATTGCGCAGTCACTTTATCATTGGGAGAAAGAAGTTTTGAAAGCTATAAATTATTGAAGGAAGCCGGTGCCGACAGATATTTGTTGCGGCATGAAACGGCTAATCCGGAACATTATTCGAAACTACATCCCCAGAAAATGTCTTCCGAACACAGAAAACAATGTTTACTGGAGTTAAAATCGTTGGGTTATCAATTCGGAACGGGGTTTATGGTAGGATCTCCATATCAAACTTATGAGAATCTTGCGGAAGATTTGATTTTTATTTGCGATATTCAACCGCATATGGTTGGTATAGGTCCTTTTATTCCGCATCACGATACAAAGTTTGCAGATTTTAAAGGCGGTACGGTTGAGTTGACTGTTTTTCTTATTTCGATTCTGAGATTAATGTTGCCGTATTCTTTATTACCGTCAACTACAGCATTAGGTTCTATTGATGTGTTTGGTAGAGAAAAAGCGATATTGGCGGGAGCAAATGTTGTTATGCCGAATTTATCGCCGGTTAAGGTTCGGAAAAAATATATGATTTACGACAATAAAGTAGGTATTGAAGATGACGCTGTTGCGAGTCTGGAGAATATCAAGAGAAAGATAGAAAGTACTGGGAATAGGATTGTAGTTTCCCGCGGAGATGTTATTAGAGTTGAGTGTTGATATCTGAAAAATTGATAGTGTGTTTATAAATAATCATTGCGAAGAGTATAACTGTTAAACAATCCTGAAAAGAAATTCAATAGACTGTTTTTTAGATGAATTCTTCGCAATGACAAAATCCGAACAAGTATTTCTTAAAATAATATTGCGAGCTTAAGAGCCCACATTCTTACGTTAATGTTTTCATCACTGATAACCTGTGTTGGTACATCCTGTTCCTTAACCGAAATTGTATGATCTCCCAAAAGATAATAGTGAATGCCCAAGCTTACGAAATTAAATGCTGTTATACCAACTCCGAATTCGGTAGCAAATTTTGTTGAATTCTTATATTTAACGATATTGTCTTTCCAGCCTTCACGAGTTTTCATAAGAATATTGGCGCCGAGCCCGGCTTCACCATAAATACCGACAATCTTAAAAAGTGAAAGATGATAACGAACTCCCGCAAAAAGAGGAACATTAACATATTGAGGAATGGTTTTGGAAATTTCTTTGTATTGATCCTTTGTTTCTTTATCCAAAGAGTTCCAAACTAATTCGGCGTGAGCAAAAACATTAAATCCCAGAGGAAGTTTAACGTTGTATCTTAGTCCTAACGATGCTCCAGTAGTAGTGCTGCCGTCAACTGTTGCGGTTCCAGATTGTAAAGAAATCTTTGGCGTTTTGAAATCACCAGCGGGAAATATTCCGCCAAGGTGTAAAGAAAGTCCTGTCTTTTGAGCGAAAGCTCCTGTACATGTTGAGATTAATATCAACCCAACGAATAAAGTTTTTATTACATTATTTTTTCTCATAATAAGATAAAATTTAATTAATCACTTTTTTAATTTTCGGCAAAGATAAAAATTTTTTAGAATTTCTGTTTCAATTCAAAAAAATATTGTACTTTTGCAGTCCGAAAATTAAAAAAATAAATTTTAAAAATTAATAATGTACGCTATTGTAGAAATCGCAGGAAAGCAATTCAAGGTCGAAAAAGGTAGATATGTTTATGTAAACCGCCTTGATGCAAAAGAAGATACGAATATCGAATTTGATAAAGTACTTCTTTTAGATACCGATGATAAGGTATCAGTGGGTACACCTCTTATTGAGGGCGCTAAGGTTGAAGCTAAAGTTCTTCAACATTTGAAAGGTGATAAAGTTCTTGTCTTCAAAAAGAAAAGAAGAAAAGGATATCAAAAATTAAACGGTCACCGTGACTATCTTACAAAGATAATGATTGAAAATATTGTTTATTAAACCCTAAAATCAGAAAGATATGGCACATAAGAAAGGAGCCGGTAGTTCTAATAACGGTCGCGAATCACATAGTAAACGACTTGGTATTAAAAAATTTGGCAGTGAGATTGTTAAAGCCGGCAATATAATTGTTAGACAAAGAGGTACAGTTCATAAACCGGGATTAAATGTCGGTATTGGTAAAGACCATACACTTTATGCATTAATTGATGGTACAGTTTCATTCCGCAAAAAAAGAGATAATAAATCTTATGTAAGCGTAATGCCTATTACAGAATAATCATTGTTTCATATATTGATGTTTTGAGAAAGGAGTTGCACGAAAGTGTAACTCCTTTCTCTTTTTCAGTATGTTATATTTACAGGTTGTTAAAAAATATATTGAAGTTTTTCAAATGAATTAAAGGACTTTGTTCGTTTTGTATAAAAAATATTAACTCAGAACAATTATATACAGAGTCGGTTGTTTTTAACCGGCTATAATAAAAATGAATGCCAATATTTGCGAAAATAAAAATATTCAGAGGAAGTGCCCGGAAGGATTTTTACCGGATTATGTTTCAATGTATGGTTACCGATTATTCGGGGCAAAATATATTCATCTAAACACAGTATCCGGATAATATTATTTTATTTATATATATAGATTAGAAATCTGAAAATCTTATCCGGAGAAATTTTTTGACCTGGAACGACAAGGAAGATCTTTTAATAAACAAAAGTGGCCGGAAGATATTTTCCACCGACTACTTTTGATCAATCCGGGCTCTATGCTATTATAAGTCTATTACTATTTCCACCGGATGAGGAAGTGTAAAAGTTTGGGTATACTTGTAGTACGGTTCATAATTTAGAGTTACTTCTACAGTAAAAGCTTTTGTTCTTGAAACATTATTTACAAGTTGACCGCAATAAGGTCCATCAATAAATCCTCTTAGGCCTACGTAATATACCTGATTAGGAACTGCTGTTGTAATACTAGTCCCGTCAGGTAAAATTACTGTTTCGGGTTCCCATTTAAATGTAACTGTTGCCAGACTGGACATATAAGAACAGATATTAACAGTTACCGGTAAAGGTGTTTTTGTTGATAATTTACCCTCTTGCCCGAAGGCAGAAATTGAAATAAATAATGTTGCAATAAATGCTCCTAAGAATTTGGTTCTTTTCATAAAATTTTAAAATTTAGTTAAAAATAATTTTGTTGCCGCAAAGATAGTAATAATTCTTAGAATTTACTCATTGAAAAAACTGAATTAATAAATAGATTACTTTACTTTTGACTAACGAATGGTTGTGATTTAATTTTAAAATTTGGTATCTTTGTTGTTCGAAACAACGTGTCGAACGTTTCTTCCGTAACAGCGCCGTTGTGATTTGCTTTCAAAATTTGATATCTTTGTGGTTCGAAACAACAAATCCACTGGTGAACTTATCGGTGAAGAAGTTGTGATTTGCTTTCAAAATTTGATATCTTTGTGGTTCGAAACAACGTTTTAGTTCTGTTTGCTATCTTCCTTAATGTTGTGATTTGCTTTCAAAATTTGATATCTTTGTGGTTCGAAACAACAAATTGATTTATTTAGCCCGTGAAGCTGCGGTTGTGATTTGCTTTCAAAATTTGATATCTTTGTGGTTCGAAACAACTTTTGCAATGCGATTATATCTATCTACTCCGTTGTGATTTGCTTTCAAAATTTGATATCTTTGTGGTTCGAAACAACAAGGGTTGTTGGGTAATTTATGGTGTGGAGGTTGTGATTTGCTTTCAAAATTTGATATCTTTGTGGTTCGAAACAACGGTAAAGCTTATTACTAACAATAATTTATAGTTGTGATTTGCTTTCAAAATTTGATATCTTTGTGGTTCGAAACAACCCCAGTACCGGGATTCAAGGGCGTAATCGCGTTGTGATTTGCTTTCAAAATTTGATATCTTTGTGGTTCGAAACAACTGAATCAATATACACTCCTATAAATGGTGGGTTGTGATTTGCTTTCAAAATTTGATATCTTTGTGGTTCGAAACAACCATAAAGTGCAACCAAATGACTACTTGTGTGTTGTGATTTGCTTTCAAAATTTGATATCTTTGTGGTTCGAAACAACTAATCAACAATGATTGTGTGGTTGAGTTAGTTGTGATTTGCTTTCAAAATTTGATATCTTTGTGGTTCGAAACAACTTATAGTTATGATGAAAATCGCAACTGTACGTTGTGATTTGCTTTCAAAATTTGATATCTTTGTGGTTCGAAACAACAGGCTATCAAGGTTCTGAGGGGGCGATTGAGTTGTGATTTGCTTTCAAAATTTGATATCTTTGTGGTTCGAAACAACCAATCGTAGCAATTGGTGTGGTTGGTCTAGGTTGTGATTTGCTTTCAAAATTTGATATCTTTGTGGTTCGAAACAACGGGATACCAAGGTTCTGAGGGTGCTATGGAGTTGTGATTTGCTTTCAAAATTTGATATCTTTGTGGTTCGAAACAACGTTGAGTTTATTAATCTTTTAAAGTTGAATGTTGTGATTTGCTTTCAAAATTTGATATCTTTGTGGTTCGAAACAACCGTTAAATAATGAGGTGTCTGGTCATGCTGTTGTGATTTGCTTTCAAAATTTGATATCTTTGTGGTTCGAAACAACCATCAATCCGTAGAACCGCAGGTCGTTTTGTTGTGATTTGCTTTCAAAATTTGATATCTTTGTGGTTCGAAACAACACGAACTGCGTAAGTTGATGAAAATCACAGAATAGAACTGGTTGTTGCGAATAAAAAATCTCACGAATTTTCGTGAGATTTTTTTGTTTTTATACCAAAAAACTAATTTAAAATAATTCTAATTGTTGTGAAGGAGCTTGCAGTTTATCTTCTTTTTTACCGATAAATAATTCAATATTTCCAAATTGTTTGTCGGTTATGCACATTATCCCAACTTGTCCTTTTTCGGGCAAGGCTTTTTTAACACGTTTAATATGTACTTGAGCATTTTCCATACTTGGACAATGTCGCATATATATTGAAAATTGAAACATTGAAAATCCGTCTTCTACCAAATTCTTACGAAATTGTGTATACGCCTTCCTATCTTTCTTCGTGTCGGTAGGCAAATCGAAAAAGACTAATATCCACATAATTCTATATTCACTTAAACGGTTCAACTTAATTGTGAATTGTTAATTACAAAACAGCTTGTCATCCACTTCTTCCCGAATCGAGACTATGGTTTCGATCGAATAAATTTTACTTCTGCATAGTACTTATTAATTATAAGATTCATAATTTACAATTTGTAATTATTTAAAACTCGGATAATTAATTTTTCTGCTTTCACCTAAGTAGCATTTTGATAAAGATGCTGTTGTTTGTGATGCGGCTATCATCAACGGACTTCTCGATCCATTTATCGTTACATCTAAAACCGGTATGCGCAAAAGTTTTTCTTTTATTTCTTTTGTCAAGTTTTCGATATCATTATATTCGTCACATATTTCTATAACAAGTTTATCGACAAAAGGTCTGTAGGGTTCCATAATATCGTCGGCCAAACAATATGCATTATATCTGTTGTGATGATGTATTCCTAAAGTTGGAATTAATCCGCTAATAACTAAAGCTCTTGCAATCACTGCTCTTAGTATTGCATATCCATAATTTAAAAGATTGTTCGGGGGAGTTCCTTCTTTATCTCTTTTAAAGGAATCAATATTAGGGAATAGATTATTCCAATAATAGACAGCTGCCCGTGCCTCCAAATTTTCCGAATCACCGCTTTTCACTTCATTTGCCCAAGCAGTCATATTTCCTGTATTAACCTTGCGAAATTTAGAGAGTACATGTGCTTGATTTTCAATTTTTGCTTTGATTGTTTGTTGCCATAATTGTTTCTTTAGTGGTAAGGATGCATCTACCTGATGTCTGAAACGCTCACTTTGTGTTGTATTTCCATGCAGAGGAAGCAATAATCCGACCGGCATATGACTATTGCTACAAGTAATTACCGCACAGTTATTATCAAGAAGAAACTCAACTAACCCATTTGTTAGGGTAATTTGTTTATTATCAAGTACAACTACTCCGATGTCTTCAATAGGAACACTTTTATGTGTCTCAAGTTTTTCATTTTCAGATAAACGATCGTTATTCTCAATTTCCGGTATTCTTACTATCAATTGAGAACTCCGCAAACTCAAATAAGCCGGATTGCCGAAATAAAGTGTTTTTTTGATCATGATATTAATTAAACATGTTTATTTTATGATACTACCTAACCTATCTATTTTTAACTTGATACAATGTTGTTTTATCATTAAGCCATCCCAACTTCTTTCGGATTTATTATTTGCACCTAATTCTCTTGTTTGAACAATCGGAGCAGAAATATAATTTGGCATGAAGAAACACTGATTCCCTGAAGAAGAAACCATTTTATAAATCCTCTCCGATCTAATATTTACATTATCAACTCCACTTTCTAACTCTTCTTCCGTCGGGACATACACCAAATCGTTCGGAGATAAAGAAAACAGCAAGTATAATTCTTTTTCTTCACCTTTCTCCATAACGATTTTCTTTTCGGGAACTTCTTTTAATCCTTGTTTCAATCGTTCTACAGCTATATTCAAAGGAATGGTTTCGTAACTTCTACTCCCCTCCTTATCTGTATAAATTGCGAAGAACAAATTTGTTCCTTTGGCCGCTTCTACATATTTATTTCCCTTATTACCCGAATTCCCGACATTAAATTTATTCCCCTTCGGTTCGAAGGTACGGACTTTCAGAATCGGTTGGTGTTTTCTGCCATCGTTTAGTTCTTCAATGTTTTTGTTCATTTCTTCGATTCCTTCGGGTGAGAAAGCTAAATCGGGACGTTCGGTTATTTTTCCATCTTTTTCTTCATTATATTTTTCTAAATGACAAAGTAAAATTTTCTGAATGCCCGTGTCGGTAATGCTTTCTATTTTCTTCGAATTAAATGACGGATCTATACTTGTGCGTGAAGCAACCAATACATCTTTATCGTTGCTGAAATAATAAATATCGGGTTTCGACACATCTTTTCCCTGCCATTTGTTTTCTTGCTCTGCAAAGAATTTCCGAATCTTCTTTTTATCGAATCCTTCGTTTATCAACTGTTTAATTTTCGTTTTCAGGTTTTTGTCCACAATGTTTTCCCATTCGTCAATAGCGATCGAAATGGCTACTTGCTTCTTGAAACGAAGATTAACAATTCCTGCAACCGTATCTTTATGTAGCGGTTTCCGAATAGCCCAATTATCACCTTTTATTTGTTTGCGTTTCACTTTTGTCGGATTCCCACTCTTATAAGTTTGTAAAATGCTATTTTCGTCTTTGTATGACTGAATATAATTAATGCTTTTGTTGATAACACGCAGATTTTGTTTGAAACTGATGATGATATTTTCCAAAGCCGTTTGGGTATCTTGTGTAAAGCTTTCCCAAGGTTTATGAAACTGCCATTTGTAATTGCCATTTTCATCGGGTTTGGTCTTGAAACATAATTTTTGCCTCAAATCGTAGCGAGATATTTTAGCATTTTTACTTGCAGACTCATTGTTCAAATAATTCACATGATTGCGTGTTGTGCAGGCAATAATCAACGCATCGAGTGCATGGTGGCGGTGGTCGATACGTTTTTTATTAAAACCTTTTTGCAATTCCAGTGGCATTTCTATCTGAAAAACCCGTTTCCCATCTTTATCGGTCCATTCACCGAAATGATTGCTGTCGGTCAATTCGTTCAATCGCTCGAAACGCGGTGTGATAATTCGATTCCAAACATCGTTCAATCCCCAATCTTGTTTTAACATTGAAGTAATTCCGCCGGTGCAGGAAATTACATTTTTAGAAGTCGCTTCTTGCTCATTTTCTTCGCGAACCATATTCGACAATAATCCTTTTACCATTTTGCTGATATAACGACTGTCGTTCAATTGGCGTTCGATAAAACCTTCTGGAATATCTTCCATCAAAAGTTTATTCATTTTACTTCGGATTTTTCGATAGTTGTCTTTCACAAATTTTTCGTATTCTTCAATAGAAAAAACCCTTACTGTTTTTCCGAAGTTAAGTTCAACTTTTTCACCCGAATGATTTTTAATAAATTCATAACCAAGTTGATTATCTTTTAATTTGTTTACTTCTGATTCGCAAATTACTTTATTGCTGAAAGAATCATCAAAATAGCGTGATTGCGGAATAACATGCTCAATTTCATATGCCGAAGTAAACAGTTTTCCCAAAGGAATAATTTCGCCCGTATATGGAGAACGGTATTTTTGTTCCAACCATAATTTGTAGCGAATCAATTCAGGTTTTGTCGGTTGCGCCAGTTTGGAAATTTTAAGAATATCATCATCAATCGTATCTACCGAACTTAAAACACCTTCTTCGTAAATACGCAGTATTTCCTGTTGACTCGGCGAATATGGACGAACATTTTCTACTTTATCATCGTTTTTTAACTCCATCAACAAGGCTTTAATCCGAAGATTTGTATTTTCGTTGTCGGTAACTTGTTGAGTAATTCTGGCTCGTTTTTCGGCAGGATTTTTCATTTCCCGGCCTAATTCAAGATGGATTTCGGATACATCGCCGTACTTTTTCCATATGTCCCGAACCACACGAAGCGTTTCGGTAATAACTTGTTCTACAACAGGATTTCTAAGCGAATGTTGTTTGAATTCCGTCAAATATTCGTCGATGTCCTGTGGAGTTTTCCAAATTGTAATATCACTCAATTCGGAATGGCTACCATAAACTGAGTAACAAGCCTGATAAGTATTCAACCCCGAATAGAAATTCTTGTTTTCACCCGACAATTTGGCAAAACTTTTCAAAACCTGTTTCGGAATTTCATCGTCAGTTACGTCTTCTATCTTAATATCATTGTTTTTTAGATATTCTAATCGTTCAATGGTGGAATTAATCCGTCCTATGGCTTCGGCACAAATATCATCCTGATTCCAGTATTTTCCCATTCGCATCAAAGGCAACAATTTTTTAATTGCTTTTTCTGAATAGGAACCGTAATCCTTTTTGAATGGCGGGAATTTCGAGAATTGTTCAACAAAAGAATTTGCAAACTGGTGTTTTTGAGCGAACTTTTTCAACGCTTTTTCAATTTCGGTCTTATCTTCCACCGAAAATAATATATGCCAAAGTGCATGTTCGTTTTCTTTGGTAAGAAATTCCTTATCAATATTGGTTTTCGACAAGCGCGTTAGTATTTGCCCACGTGTTTCGTTGCAAGGATATTCTTTGTCCTCCACGTAATTCCATCGATAGGGTAATTTGTCTTCGCCTTTTTTCTTTTTTATCTTGAAATAAGAATTCAATAATGTGTCCTGTTTGATTTCTTTTCGGCCGTTCAGCCAATCGAAAAGTTGTACACGTTCTTCGGTTGACGGCAGAAATTCTGATGTAACATCAACATCGGTTTGCAGCTTTCCGTCAACTTCACTTTCTCGTTCATAAATTCTCAGATTGTGAATAAATTGCCACAATCGAAATTCCTGAAATAGCGGATTGGATTTGGCAATACATTTTACCGGTGCTTTTTCATAAACTCCGTTTTCATTTCTAAAAGTTCGAAACTCATACGGACAATTGCTAATAAGGGTCTTTTTACTTTTTAAAGGACGTTGATAAAAAATTATGTCATCAATAAATAGTTTGGTAAAATCGGCGTGCTGCAGAAGTGTGTTTTTGTGCGCATCGTTATAAGAATAAAGTTCATCGGCACATTGTTTAAATAGTGTTTTATCCTGCAACTCCGAATGAAACTCTTTTTGCTTTTCAAGGATTTGGAGTAATTCTTCTTTGTAAAATTTGCGTTCGATGGTACGAACCAATTTTCCCCTGATTTTTTGACCGGGATTGGTTAATAATGTTTCATAGATGTAAGTTCCGACGGTTTTTTTACTTTTATCAATATCTGCTTCTGTTTTCTTTTTCAGCAAATTCCAGTCATTTTCTGAAGGAGCTCGAAACGAACGTTTTTCAACGCCTTCATTATCCACTTTTACAGTTCCGTCATCATTAAGGTCGGTGGTTACAATAAACTCTTTTTCTTTACCAATCCAGTCAAATAAGGAATTTTTGCTTGAACGGCGATAAACCCAACCGTTTTCAAGAACCACATTGTACCAAATATCTGGTTTCCCTTTTTGTGGTTCATCGGCTGTTACGTTTATAACTTTTAACGCGTAATATTCGACCAATTTATTCGGATTTTCATCTTCTTCTTCGCCACGTAACTGATAATATCCACGTTTTTGATTGAAGTTGAGAAGTATCCACGCCAATTCCTCTTTATCTATTTTTTGTTGAAGCGCTTTTTTACGTAAATAATAAATTGTCCAATCGTATGGGATTTTCTTATTATCTGATAATAATTGCGGTTGAAATTTTTCAAAATCATTCAACATTTCGTTGAATGAGCTATGAAAGATAAATTTAAACTCTCCTTTTTCATTTTCTTTCCATGCTAATTTTGGTTCTGTGTCGGTTTGAAATTTTCCAAAACGTTTTTCAAAATCAATATAATCTTCATAATGTTTTGGAAGAAAACTCATAATATGAAGTACTCGGTGCAAGCGTTCGCGTCTCAGTAAGTGGCGCTCACGAAGCCTTCTGGCTCCTCGAAAGCCAGTACGTTCTGCTGTCTGTGAAATAGAATTTCCTTTATCAAAATTTCCTATAATATCCTGACTCATCGGAATAATCCGACTTCCCATACCGTCTATTTTATATGTGTTTCCTTCTTCATCAGTTGAAATAATAGCCCATCCAATGCTATTGGTGCCTAAGTCCAGTCCTAATATTTTTTTCATTATATAATTTATTAATAATATATATAAATTTATCTCTAAATTTAAGATGTATAATTCAAGTTATTCTCCAAAATTTTTAATTCACCTAACGTTCAATAAAATTTCCTTCAAAAGTATAAATTTTTTATAAATATTAATAGAATCTTAAAAAAATGTTATTTTTGCATCATCAAATTTTGAAGCAAATCACAATAAGGATTATTCCGTTGTGAAAACATTTGGGTTACCTCTTGTCCATAATCAGGAGGTTTTTTTATATCAAAACCAAACTACCATGTCAAACCAACCTATCAGAGTGCGTTTTGCACCGAGTCCAACAGGTCCGTTACATATCGGCGGCGTAAGAACGGCATTGTATAATTATCTCTTCGCAAAGAAGAATAATGGAAAATTCTTGCTTAGGATAGAAGATACCGACCAAACCAGATTTGTTCCCGGAGCACAGGAATATATTATTGAAGCTCTAAACTGGTGCGGAGTTAAACCTGATGAAGGTGTTGGGGTAGGCGGTGAGTATGGCCCTTATATTCAGTCGGAAAGAAAAGAAATTTATCGAACTTATGTTGATGAATTAATTGAAAAGGGTAAAGCATACATTGCTTTTGATAAGGCTGAAGAATTGGAGGAAATTAGGGAGAAATTGCAAAAAGAAAATAATGAAACTTTCCTCTATGGCAGTAAATATAGAATGGAAATGAAAAATTCCTTGAGCATACCTAATAATGTTGTGGAAAAATGGCTGAAGGAAGAAAAACCTTATGTTGTAAGATTCTTAATGCCTGAGAATGAGGATTTGGTAATTCATGATTTGATTCGTGGGGAAGTTAAGGTTAATACCTCGACTCTTGATGATAAAGTGCTTTTTAAATCCGACGGGATGCCTACTTATCATTTGGCTAATATTGTTGATGATCATCTAATGAGAATCAGTCATGTTATTCGTGGCGAAGAATGGTTACCCTCTTTACCGCTTCACATGATGCTTTACAGGGCTTTCGAATGGACTGCTCCACTGTTTGCCCATCTTCCTCTGCTTCTGAAACCCGATGGCAATGGTAAGCTTAGCAAGAGAGACGGTGATAGACTGGGATTTCCGGTGTTTCCACTTCGTTGGCCTCTGAATCCTGCAGAAGAAGAAATTGCTTCCGGCTACAGAGAAAGCGGTTACTATCCTGATGCTTTTGTTAATATGCTTGCACTTTTAGGTTGGAATCCCGGTACCGAGCAAGAAATTTTCTCTATACCGGAACTCGTCGATACTTTCTCTTTGGATAGGGTGAGTAAGTCGGGAGCAAAATTCAATCCGGATAAAGCGAAATGGTTTAATCATCAATATCTTATCAATAAAACGGATGAAGAATTAGCGAAAGAAATTATACCTTATCTTCATGGTTTTGAAAATAAATTTGATAAAGCAACTTTAATAAAAATTTGTTCACTTGTAAAAGAGCGCTTAAGTTTTGTTAAGGATATTTGGGAACAGGTTTCTTTCTTTTTTGAAACACCCACTGAATACGATGAAAAAATTATTCAGAAACGATGGAAGAATAATACAGGTACTGAGTTATTAGATTTGATACCGATATTAGATGAAATTGATAATTTTTCTGCCGAAGAATGCGAAAATAAAGTGAAAGAGTGGATTACCAACAATGAAATTAATCCGGGAAATATGTTTAATGTTCTGAGATTATGTTTAGTCGGTGCGGGAAAAGGTCCGGGCGTATTTGATATTATGGCAATTATCGGTAAAAAAGAAACAATAGCCAGAATAAACACAGCAATAAACTCAATTGTTATCGAATAATAATCCGAATGTCACTTATTAATTCACAGTATTGAATTTTAAGTAGTTACATTTATAACCCAAATCTCATAACTCATATATAGATAAATCATTTTCTATTCACTCTTACAACAGATCTGATACCGTCTATGTGTTTTAACTCTTGAATAAGAAGTTGTAGAGCCTCTGTATCACTAACATAAAGTGTTATTTTTCCTTCAAAAATACCATCCGAAGCTTTAATACTTAAGGTTCTTATGTTGAAATTAAAATTGTTTCCGATAATTGTTGAAATTTCGGCCATAAGTCCTTTTCGGTCAATTCCTTTAAGTTCTAACCGTGTTAAAAATCCGACTGATGCATCTTCTTTTCTCCATTTTGCTTTTATAATACGGTTTCCGAATTGTGCCATAAGTTTAATTGCTTTCGGACAGTTGGTACGGTGAATTGTAATTTCACGATTAGGGCCAACTAAGGCGAGAACGTTATCACCCGGAATAGGATTGCAGGTTTTACATAAAGTGTAATTCAGATTAGTGGTTTCATTATTAAGTAAAAGCGGAGTGGGATCGGCGTCTATTTGATCCTTGATTATTTCATCAATGTTTTTTCCTGATGATTTTGTTTTAATTAAAAACGGGAACCATTTGTTTTTTTCTTGAGGCTTAATAAGTTGCTTAATATCTTCGAAACTTAAAATATCCATTGCCGTGTCATAAAACAAATCTGCTAATGAATGTCTTTTGCTTTTTAATAGAACATCGTTGAATGCGACGTCGTTAGGTTCAATATTTAATTGTTTGAGCCATCCGGATAGCTTTGATTTCCCTTCTTCAAATTTTTCTTTTTTTATTGCATTAACACTCATTCTTATTCTTGCTTTTGCCCTTTGTGTAATTACCAGGTCAAGCCAAGATTCTTTCGGATATTGTTTCTTTGAATTAAGAATTTCTATTTGGTCGCCGTTTTTTAGGATTTCACCAATTGATGCTAATTTACTATTGATTTTTGCTCCTATGCAATGATTTCCGATATCGGTATGAATTGCATAAGCAAAATCAAGTACACTTGCACCTTTAGGCAATGTTCTCAAATGTCCTTTGGGAGTGAAAACAAAAATTTCATCATTAAATAAGTTGGGTTTAAAATCATCAATAAAACCGACAGCATCATCGTCGTCGGATTCAAGCTTATGATTCTCAATCAAAATTTTCATCTGATTTATCCATTGATCTAAGCGGCTATCAACATTATAATTGCTATCAACTTTGTTTTTATATTTCCAATGAGCGGCTAAACCGTTTTCAGCAATTTCGTTCATTCTTTTAGAACGTATCTGTACTTCAACCCACTGACCGGTATTACTCATAACGGTGGCATGCAAAGATTCATAACCGTTTGCCTTAGGAGTGGAAATCCAATCACGCAAGCGGTCTTGTTTGGGATTATAATAATTTGTAACAATCGAATAAACTTTCCAGCAATCAAATTTTTCCAGAGAACGGGGAGAATCTATTACAATTCTTATTGCAAAAAGGTCATCAATATCATCAAAATCAACTTTTTTGTCGGTCATCTTTTTCCAAATGGAATATACCGATTTAAACCTTGCATATATTTCAAATTTCATTCCAAGATCAGCAATATCATGCTTTATCGGATAAATAAATTTATTTATAAATCTTAGATAGTCTTTTTGCTTTTCATGAATTTTATCCTCAATCATTTTATATACTTCCGGTTCAAGATATTTGAGAGACAAATCTTCAAGTTCGCTTTTGATATTATAATAACCCAGCCTGTGTGCCAAAGATGCGTAAATATATTCTGTTTCGGAAGCAATTTTAATTTGTTTCTCACGCGGCATAAATTCTAAGGTACGCATATTGTGAAGCCTATCGGCAAGTTTTATCAAAATTACCCTGATGTCATAAGCAAATGAAAGTAAAACTTTTCTGAAAGTTTCGGATTGCGGCGACATGTTTTCATTAATAGAAGAAACTTCGTCAATCTTAGTTAGTCCGTCAATAATCTTTGCAACTTTTTCTCCGAATTCATTTTGTATATAGTCTAAAGTATATTCCTCATGATCTTCTACTACGTCATGAAGCAATGCGCAAACAATTGATGTTTTGCCGAGGCAAAGTTCTTTCGCCGTTATTTCGGCAACCGCAATCGGGTGATAAATATATGGTTCACCGCTTTTTCTTCTATCTTTACTATGAGCCTTTACGGCTAAATCAAAAGCTTTTCTAATTAAGGCAACATCGGCTTTGTTTCTCTTTTGCGGCTTCCATGCCTTCAAAATTCGCTTATATCCATTTTCTATTTCAATGGCTTCTTTTTCAAGATCAATAACATACATATTCGCAAGATTAATTTTAGACTATTTTGCAAAATTAAAAAATAATATTCATTGCTTTTTTAAATTCTTAGATTAATTTTGTAGTCAAATTTGTTTTCGATGCATGTTTTAAATAAAACAGTATGTTTTTTATTGTTGTTATTTGCCTCATTATGCTCTTTTGCAACTCATAACAGAGCCGGTGAAATTACATTTGTTCATATAAGCGGTAATACTTACGAAATAACTATTACTACAATAACGTATTCGCCCAGCCCTGCTGATAGAAATGAATTGCTTGTAAATTGGGGCGACGGAAGTACCGATACTGTTCAGAGAGTTAACGGACCATCGGGATACAATGTTGCCGGGTATTATTGTGCTCACCTTGGTGAAACGCTTGAAGGTTATAATGATGTGCAGTTGAATAAATATACTACAACTCATACGTATGCCGGTGCCGGCAGCTATATAATTTCTGTGGAAGATCCGAATAGAAATTATGGCGTTGCAAATATTCCCAATTCAGTTGAAGTCCCGTTTTATATAGAAACTTTTTTGATGATAAATCCGTTTTTAGGCTCTAATGACTCACCGCAACTGCTATTATTGCCGGTTGATAAAGCTTGTGTAGGAACAACTTTTATCACAAATCCGGGTGCATACGATCCTGACGGCGACAGTCTTTCTTATGAATTGATTACATGTATGGGCGCCGACGGCAAAGAGATTCCGGGTTATATTGTGCCGGATGCTTCCGATTATTTTATTATTGATGAAAGAACAGGCGACATTATTTGGGAGAAACCGATGATGCAAGGTGAATATAATGTTGCAATGAAGATAAAAGAATGGCGACGTGGTATTCAAATCGGATATATTGTAAGAGATTTTCAGATTCTCGTTCTTGCTTGCGATAATCAACCGCCGGTTCTTGATGTTGTTAGGGATACTTGTGTTGTTGCTGCGGAATTGCTTGAATTTGAGGTAAAAGCTACAGATTACGATTATAATTATATTAATATTGAAATTGCGGGAGAACCATTTATGATTGAAAATTCTAATGCGGAATTTGAAATTATTGATTCGACTGCCGGTAGTACTATAGGTTTATTTTCTTGGACTCCCGGTTGTTACGAGGTTCGTAAAAATCCGTATATGTTATATTATAAAGCTACCGACGAAGGCAATATTGTAAATTTAAGTACTATTGGAAGTACAAATATCTATGTTCTTGGTCCGCCTCCGGAAAATCTTTCCGCCGAAGCAGATAGAGGTGATGTTTATCTTCATTGGGATAAATATATGTGCAGAAATGCTAAAGGATTATATATTTACAGATCGAAATTACCTGATAATCACGTTCAGGAAACTTGTAGTACCGGAATGCCTGCGGATTGGGGCTATGAAAGAATTGCAACAATTGATAATATTGAATCAAATACTTATATTGATAGGGGAGATGAAGGCGGATTGGCCGTAGGAGTTACTTATTCTTACAGAATATCAGCGTATTTTATTAATGAAGTAGAAGGAAAATTGTCGGAAAAGGCTGAAGTTCTTTTGAAAAAAGATGTTCCTGTTATCACACATGTTACAGTTGAAAAAACCGACAGGAATAACGGCGAGATAAAGATTATTCTTTCCCCGCCGACGGAGATTGATTTGCTCGAATATCCGGGTCCGTATAAATATTTTCTTTATAGGTATGATGACAATAGCGAGAATTATTTGGAAATTGCTTCTGCCGATAATTTAAATGATAGTATTTTCCAGGATTCAGGATTAAATACTCTTGAAAAATCCTATAAATATTATTTCGGATTGTATCAAAATAACGGAAGTAATCTGCTTTATATGGGTAGATCTGCCGAAGCCGGTTCAATATTTCTTACAAGCCAGTCCGGAGATGGACGTATTATCTTAAATTGGACTTGTTCTGTGCCTTGGATTAATTCTTCATTTACTGTTTTCAGACAGGATGATTACGGAAATTTCGATAGTATTGCTTCAACAGAAAATATGTTTTACGAAGATATCAATCTTGAAAATGAAAAAGAATACTGTTATTATATCCAATCTGTCGGATATTATTCGTCGGAGGGATATATCTTTCCGATTTTAAATAATTCTCAAATTGATTGTGAAATTCCTATGGACAATGAGCCGCCTTGTGTGCCGCAATTGTACGTAAAAGCACTTTGTGATGATATGATAAACAGATTATCCTGGGAAAATCCCGAAACAATCTGCGGAAATAACGATGTAGCTATTTATTATATTTATTATCAACCTGAAAAAGACAAAGATTTTATTCTCTTGGATTCTATTTCGTACAACGCCTCCGATACTTCATACTTACATTATAATTTCGGGAAATTATCAGGTTGTTATTATGTACGTGTTGCCGATTATTCCGGAAATGTCAGCGATGCTTCCGAAATTGTTTGTATTCTCGGTAACGAATGTCCTAACTATGAATTGCCTAATGTGTTCACTCCCAACGGTGACGGCTTTAATGACAAGTTTGTCCCGATTCGTTACTCGAATATAGAGAGTGTGAATGCTACTATTTACAACAGACAAGGAAAGATTGTTTTTGAAAGTAATGAAATTGAAATCAACTGGGACGGAAAAGATAAGCATACAAAATTGGATGTTTCCGTCGGTGTATATTTTTACGTTTGTGTGGTAAGAAGTTATTCTTACGAAGGTATTGTAGAAACAATATTATCAGGATATATTCATTTGTTTAGATAAAACTATTAATTTCGAATTATACCTGTGGTTTGAAGTACCGAACTTCTTAATAATATGAAATTTCCATTACTCTGCTAAAATTCTCAGTTCTCCATCTTCCATTCTCAATTGATTTCGCTATTTTTGCGGCATGAAAAACATAACGATTGAAAATAACAATCATTTACCGTGGCTTTCGATTTTGAGAGGATGGGCAGTGTTGTTAGTTGTAATATTTCATGCTCCGCTGAATGATCAACCCGGATTTATCGGAATTTTTTTCGACGGATTTAATACTCTAATGCATTTTAGAATGCCGTTGTTTTTTTTCATTTCCGGTTTTTTACTCTATCATACTAAACTGAAATACAATAGTCCCTATAGCAATATTTGGAAGAAAAGAATTACAAGGGTTGCTTATCCGTATATCTTTCTTTGTACGGTAATTTATTTATTGAAATTGATATTTGCTTCGTATGTAAAACGACCGGTGGATCTTTCGTTGTTTTCTTATTTTGAAATGTTTTTATATCCGAGGCATAATCTTCCCTGGGGGCCGTTTTGGTTTTTAAATACTATACTCATATTTTTTATTTTATATCCGCTTATTAAGGTCAGCTTAAAGAAATGGTATGGAATAGTTATGGCAGTTATAATTTCTTTAACTCTCAGGTTTTTTGTTCCTGATGTAGATATGCTTTTCGATTTTTGGACGGTTGCTTATTATTTTATTTTCTTTTACTGCGGAATTTTATTTTCCAAGTTTAATGTGATAGAATATTTTCGGAAAAATAAAGTATGGGTATTTATTTTAAGCCTTGTTGTATTTTTAGCGGCAAATGTTTTTATTGAGTATTTCAAAAATCTGGGTTACGGATATGATATGCTTAACCCTTTTAAATTGATACATTCCTTAAGCGGAATAAGCCTGTCTGTTTATCTTTCTCTATTTTGTGCAAAATTTTTACCGAATATTTTTTCAAGCTTCAGAAAATATTACTATCAAGTTTATCTTTTCGGAACATTATGTCAACTTGTTGTGCTTGAAATATACTCCAGAACAAGCTCTCCTGTTTTAATGTTGTTGTTATCAATATTAAGCGTATTTGTAGGAATTTACGTACCGGTGTTGATAAGCAAAATAATTCGGAAAATAAATTGGAAACCGCTGTTGAAAGCAACCGGATTTTGAATTCCGAGTTTGAGTTTAATATTGCCGGTTTGAAGTATTCATTCGGAACGAAATAGAAATCTCATTTACATTATCGGAAACGACAAAGTTAATTTATACGCAAAATTCTCACCAACCTTGGGCATGGAATACGGCCCGAATCGATAGAAAACTCCAAAACCTATATTGTAAAAATTAATGTCTAATATGCTGTTTATAATAATACCGGCTTCATAGTAACCTTTTTCCATAGTTTTTATTTCTATTTCCGAGTGACTTCCTATTTTATTTTTATCCAAAGTTCCTAATCCGTAATTAAAGCATATTGAAGGCTTCGGATTAAAAGATTTTATTCCCGTTTCAAAGAACTTCACAAAATCAAATCTTAAAAATACTGCAAGATATTTGTCTGAAACAAATTCGTTCAATCTCATGGTTGTAAAGGAAGCGGGGGAGAATAACGTAAATTTGTAATATGCACCTAAACTATTGAATAATTCCGTATATGGTAAATCGGCGTCAACAAAACCGCTTTCAATATAAAAACAAAATCTGTAATTATCTTTAATATGAACTTTACCGTCGATGCTTAGTCGGATTTTATTGAAATTATATTTGCCGTTTAAGAAGCCGCTTAACCCGCGTTCATAATCAAGTTCAACAATAGGAAATTTTGTGCCGAGCGAAGTTAAGCCGTATTTACTTGTAATAAACTTTTCTTTGAACGCAAATCGAACTCCAAGATGTGCGATTGTGAAATCGTAATAAGAATCGGTTTCATTTCCTTTAAATGAATAATCATAACAAGGAGTCTTCCTGTCCATTCTCAATCCCAACGCAAAGCGGAAATGTTTGAAAGCCATCAGAGACGTTTCGGCTTTAATACTTCTAACCATATCCATTCTGTCTATCAAATAATTCCTGAAGTAATCGGGATTAAGTAATGATATATTATTGTTTACATGTTTTCCGCCGGCTTCATTTAAATCGTTAGTGTAGGAAAGGTCTAATAACCAGTCGCTTTCTCTGTGTAATCTGATTTGGGTATATGCGCCCCACTTTGACGCTTTGTCTCTAAATCCGTAACGATAATATCCTCCCACTTTAAAAACTTTAGATAAACGATGATTGGTTTCGGCGCCTAAACCTAATGAAAAACCTTCATACTGATTATAATTAATAATATGATTTAACAGTAAATCAAACTTCCATAATGAATATTTTCCGTAAATCAATGATGTCATAAAATCTATCTTGCGTGTGAGATTGATTTCTTTATCAAGACTATCCAAAACCGTGTAAGTTGTATTTGCCTTGTTGTCGAGTTCAACATAACGGTTTTCTTCCCAATACTTTTCATTTTTATAATAAGCATTCGGGTCAACCGAATATTGGATATTATTGAAATCACGTTTACGAATATCCGAATCAAACTCAACATTATACATATATCGCTCGTTTCGAATATATGGATAGATTGAAGTCTCGTTTGAAGAAAAACTAAGACCGGAAAGTATTAAATCGATTTTCGTATAAGTAGGGAACCATAAAGTATCATGCAAAAATTCAAATTTCTGAAAAAAATCAATATTAAAGAATTTTTTTTCATCATCATTGCGTTCATATATCTTAGCTTGAATTTCTTCAAGGGCCCAATGACTTGAGTTAATGTGCAATGTTCCGCTTAATCCTGAGAAAACACTTGAAAGTACCGGACGAAAAGAAATTATAAAAATCGTATCAACGGGATTTTTATAAATTGTATCTTCAATATTGAAATAATATTTTGACTTCCAAGTAAGAATAGATTCTTTATTTAAAGGCGAAAGATACTTGGCATCGAAAACATTTATATAGTCGCTGTAAAAAGAGTTTATATTCATCTGTGCTATAATAAAATCGATGACAGGGTCTTTAATGCCGGAAATTTGTGAGGCTGTAACGGTTTCTTTTTTTAAATCCGGTGACATGAATTTACCTTGTGAAATGCTTTCCATAAAGAATAGATACATTTCATCAAACATCTTAACTAAATTTGCATCATCTTCAATTAAATTTTCTATAGAATCAGTTTCTATAGGAATATATAATTTATCATAAGCAACATAAGAATAAGATTTATATTTTTCGTAATTGTTTTGATTTTTCTTTGCAAGCGTTTTTTCCATTATATAATATGCAGGATTCCTTTCGGCTACTACTTCAATGCCGGAAATATCAACTTCTTTATCAATTCTTAGTGAGTCGGGAATTTCTTGTGCGGATAAAGTGGAGATAAAGATAAAAAGAAAGGAAGTAAAAATATTTAAGGATTTCTTCATGTAAGAGTAAATTTTCCGCAAAAATAAAACTAATTCCTTAGTTTTGCAATTGTTTTTTCGCCCTTGATTTATAGATATATAAAGCCTTAAAAGTATTATCCAGATAATATTTTAAAATATCTTTAGTGATAATTAACTATAATATAATTAAGTAAATACTTAAAATACTCAATTATTATTGTGAATATTTATTCTACAACTAATTTTCCTGTTTGCAGATTGCCGCTTTCAAATATTGCCTGAACATTATAAATTCCTTTCGGCAAAATTCCGACATCGAAAGTAACTTGGTTGCTTACAGGATATTGTTTGTTTACTAATTTTCCTGTGATGCTGAAAATATTTAGCTGAATTATTTCTTCCTGTGCCGAAATATTTACAATACCTGAAGCCGGATTAGGAGCAATTATTAAAGGTTGAATTGTTTTTTGCGGATATTCCTGAATAGATTCAAAGTAAGCAAATTCGGTATATTTTTCGCCGTAGTAAAATGCAGTATCAATTGTGCCGTCATTTAATAAATTGATCAAATATTGCATACATCCGGTCTTCCCGTATGTTTCATCGAAAGAGTATTTATCAAGAATAGTGCTAAATGTTATTAATCTCTGATTTCCGTTTTCATCCGGTTCAGAATAAGATTCGTTTATCCATTCAATAAAATCGCCATGTTTATTGTAGCAATTTTTAAATACATCGGCAGGATATAATTGTTCGTCTATTAGAAAATATTGGCCGTCACTATTGGATAAGGTACCGTCTATATCCCATAATTTTTTATAAAATGATTTACCTCCTGTACTTGTACGTTCCCTATAGTAAGAATTAACTTTTGAACGTTTGTATGGACTGAGTAATTCTTTTCCGATAGCTCTTTCATCTCCGAACATGAATCCGTTCCATTCTATCCAAGTAACATCATAACTTACACCTACTTCTGTCCAAATATTTCCTTGCTTCATATAATGCCTTACATGCGTATAGCGACCTTGTTCATCATTTGTAAAACCTACTTTATAAGTACAATTACTGGTGATGCCGTTATTTATAATTCTATATAATGAGTCAACAAATCCTTTATTGTTATAACTTATTGAATCATACCAATAGTCGTATAACTTCCATGTATTATTATCGCCGTACGTATATATTGATGTCCGATTATTAAATTGTACTAAAGTGTCATGGTAACCGAATTTAATTTTATAATAATTAATCCATTGTTTATCTGTGTTATCCCAATACTGTGTTATTTCTTCAAAAAATAAAGAATCACCTTCGAAATGATCAAAATAATGATATGAATATGTAGTACGTTTATCTGAAACATAAGTCCCATCTGGTTTTTTATAATAATTGTAAACAGTATCATATAAATCCTTTCCTTTAGAATATTGCGTACGGTTCATAACAATAACAGTTGAATCATAAAAGTCCGGATGATCATAAACCGAAATTTTTTTATCCAATAAACCATCTCCGGATACTTCATAATATGAGTATCCCGCAATTTCGGTTTCGGAGACAAAATATATTTCACCCTTTTTAGGATACCATCCGTTATTTGTTTTTAAATTAGATTTATTTAACTGTAAATTAAGAGCGGCGCCCGGTGATTTGCTCAAATCTATTTTTACTCTTTCTTCCGGAAGGGAATAATTAATTTTATTGCGCACGGAAGCATTTTCAAACAATACTTGTGCATTTAAAAAGATACTTGAGAATACAAGGATGATTATAAAATAGTTTCTTTTTGAAATCATGATAATTGATATTTAAATAATTATAAAAAAATATTAATAAAGTTAAAATGTGTACAAAAGGCTGAAAGTGCTTTTTGTACACATTTATCGGGTTAATAATTTGTTCCGCCGGAATTTCTGTACCACCATGTTGTAGTTGGAAAATCACTTTTACAACGAACTATTTCCGCAAAACCCGGAAAAGTATTACTTGTTCCGCAAATACCCTCATTGAAAATTAATTCAACATGAGTATGTGTTATTTGGGTTATTTGTTCGGGAGGGCCTGCAAATTGAATAGGGATGGAAGTAGATATCCCATCAACACTCCACATCCCAACAGAACTGTAAAAAGATTCTTCTGTTCCGATATACCATGTGGTTTTTATATGAACAAACACTTTGTATGTAGATGAATAATCCGAAATATTCGGAAACTCATCAAATTTAACAGTTGTTACCTGTGCAAACGCACCCATTGATAGAAACATTAATCCTGTCAATATTATTAATTTGGTAAATATTCTTTTCATTGTTTTACTTTTTTGAAGTTACTATTTTACGTATTATTTAAATGAATTTGTTTATCACAAAGGGTTTAAAATCACAATAGCAGGTGATTGCCAATACAATAAATCGGCTTCCGCTAATATGATCCTACTTTGCCCAAATTAGTTTTGCATAAAAACCAAATATTATTTAAAATACATAGATATACTGCCAAAAATATTGTTAAGTATATATAAGTGTTTGGTTTGCCGTAAATAAGCAAAGACATGGCAGTATTTGTTAAACAATATGCCGGATAAATAAATAATAACATTTTTATTTTGTTATCAATGTGAGAGACGTTCGAACTCATTCCGAAATAAGATTGTGTTTAACATTAAATGTAAATATCTTCGCAAAGATACAAAAAAAACAATAATAGACAATTTTATAAGAAAAAAAAGAAATAAATATGATATTTTTTAATTTTATCTGTTTTAATCATATATTATAATCGAAAAAATAATAACTTTATATTTTAAGCTTTGTTTGAATTTGTCTATTTTATGTCTTTCTCTTTTCATTAATATATTTCTTTAACACGTTTTTATAAATTGTAACTTCGATGGGAAATAATATTTTGATTTCCATGTTGGAATAGATACATTTTATTGTGTATGTTAACAACTGTTGCAGACATTAAGGAATAGTCATTTCATAATATTCGAATACAAATACTATTCTACAAAATATGTAGCTCCGATATTATTTAAAATCAAAAGTATAAATTACCGCATTCAGGTTATCCTGATATAAGCCATATACTACATGCTCATTTTGTTCATTATAGCCAAATTGCATGTTTGCTATTTTTAAGCCTCTGTAATATTTGGGAAAGCTTTGAATACGACACGGATGGTTATCTTTTATTTCAATCAAATAATTATTTTCAATGTCTGATATGATTGTATAAAATGAATCGTTTATTACTACGAAATCTTTAAGCCATTTATCAAAATAAATTTTATATGATTCTATATATGCAATATCTTCACTAAAGTGCATTTGTTTTATTACTGTATCAAGCATGAATATATCGCAAACTAAGTCGGTTGAAACATAATCATGAGATAATTGTAGTATCTTACCCGTATGTTTATCACCAACATAATATATTTCATCAAATTTCTTTACTATAGGTGTGGAATAATAATAACCTAATTTATGTTTTTCATAAATTGGGTCTAAAGGGGCGGCCAAAACATATGAGTTTGTGTAATGATTGTATAACATAATTGTTTGTAATTGTGGAGTATAGAATTCATTTAGAAATGGATTGTCCGAAATGTTATCAATTTGTGGCAAAGCTTCAGACCCGATAACAGGCCATCCTTTTTGAATCTGAAATACAAATAAACTATCCTCCTCAAAGTAGAGACCTGTCGGATGTGAAAATGAGTATCCTAATTTCAATAACTTATCGGATTCCAACTCAGCTATTGAATCTAATAAAAAAAAGCGAATGGTTTCGGCGTTTTTGTTTTTTATCAAACATATAGGCATATTATAATATGTAATATTAGATAGTCCGCTCCATTCTAATCTTGGAAGTGAGGCAAAAATATATTGATTTGATTTTGTAAATGATGCCTCTAAATACATTGAAACTAATACATTTGCATCTCTTAAGTAATAATATACATAGGACGTGTCAAGACCGCTTTCAATAAACATTGTTTTTTCTTCGATATTAGGCGACAATGGGGTGGGATTTGCCCAGTTATTTTGCTCTTTTGAATACAATATAAAAGAATTTGATAAAAAATCACTTATTAATAATTCGTTCCCTGTATGATTGATTTGAAATGAATTAAGTTCGGGTAATGCATGGACATCAGGTATTATACAAGAATCGTATGGAAGTAAGGGTTGCTTGTTGATTGTAATTGAGAGACTTTCGATCCAGCGTTCGGTATTTGTGAGATTATTGGAAGTTTTCGCTGTTAATGATAAATCAAGGTTTTCATTAATACTATGAAGTGGTTCAAACATGATTTCATTAATCATTTGCTCAATTAGCAAACTATCCAAAGTCATTCCAAGTGTTGGTTTTGCAGTTATTAACCTTCCATTTGGAATGGATATTTTAGTAACAAATGGTACTAATAGTTTGTCATTATTATTTGATGTGAATATATTGTAAATATTATCGGAAGTATCTATGAACAAAAAATCGCCGGGAAAGTTTTGTCTGTTAATGTATTTCTGAAGTGCATGAGGCTTTTTGTAAAGTAACACATTGATAATAACAGCGCTATCTTGCGTCGCTATTTTGAGCATGTTATTGTACGTAATAAGTAAACCTTCACATCTCGGACAACGCATTGGCGGGATAAAGTTTATGTATATATCGGATAATGTATCAATATTATCTTTTTTGTTTTTTATAATAGTACTAATGTAATTTTGTAATTGTTCTTCAGTTCCTACCTTTTGATGCAGATAATACAACAGTTGTGTGTCTTGATTATTTTTTTCATAATTGTCTGCAGGTTGAGCAGATGAATATGTTTTTACAAGAAGAGCCATAATCAAAATAAAAAGGCTGTTTAATTTGTGTGCGTTCATTTTGTGCTTCATTTGATATTTTATAAAAAAAGACCAACTGAATTAAAATCATTCAGTTGGTCTAAAACCGCTACTTTAAAATTATATCGTCGCCCGTTATTTCCATAATGGATGATTCGGAATCAAATCTATGAGGAGAAATAATATCTCCATTCATAATTGATGTTTCACAGATTTGTCCTAATTCATCATAAGTAATAACCACTACAGGGAAATTAGGGCCGCTGTTAAAAAGGAGATTCCATATATCCTTTAGTTTTCCTTCAATTGTTGCGCAAATATTAAACCTGAAACCGGGACACAACTTTATGTCTCCACTTGGATTAAATGTTGCACCTGCTCGGCCGTAAAGATGTACTTGAATATATTCCGGCTCTTGTGCATAAGAATCTAGGACCGATATGAACAATCCAAAAATTATAAATAAAATAATTTTCTTCATAATAGATTTATATTTTAATCAGAAGTATTATTTTCCGGTACAATCAACTGATTTAATGGAATGTAGTATGTTTTATTATCCTCATAAGTATAAATTGTTACAATCGTATTATCATTGTCAGATGAATTTTCCTTTATGGGCAGCTCGATTGTAACTGTTGCACAGACGGCATCACCTGCTTGTGTGCATACTTTTACTTCAGTACCTCCGCTGCCTGAAGTTCCGGTTGCACCGCCTTTACCATAAATAGTAATGACAACCGGACCGGCATAAGAAGACCCGATAAATGAAAATAATATAATTAATACTACCGTTGCATTTCTTAATTTTTTCTTAATATTTAACATAATAATATTTTTTTAAGATTAATAAATGTTTTTTCTTAAATTCAACTTTAATAATGGTTGTTTTTATCCGTTACAATACAAGAAAAACGAATTGCAACGGATAAATAAGGACAAGTTTGTTTTGCATAAAAACCAAACATCGTGAAGTGAGACTAACCATGCTGGTAGAACAAGTATATGTCTTGTGTAAATTGTTATTATGTTGTTCCATAGCTGTTCAGAGGAGGTGTGTAATACATTTAGTGTATTACGCATAGTGCAATAAATCATTCTATAATACGTACAAAAAAATTGAGAAAGCCGTTCTTTTTTATGATGTAACATATATGTAATATTTGCGCAAATATACAAAAAAAACAATAATAGACAATTTTATAAGAAAAAAAAGGAATAAATATGATATTTTTTAATTTTATCTGTTTTAGTCATATATTATAATCGAAAAAATAATAACTTAATATTTTAAGCTTTGTTTGAATTTGTCTATTTTATGCCTTTCTCTTTTCATTAATATATTTCTTTAACACGTTTTTATAAATTTAATCGAATTTATCTATTAAATTTGCAGAAAAATAATTCGATGCAAAATAATGATGTGCTTATAAATTTGGAATCCATATCTATCGGACGCGATGGTGAGGATTTTCTTACCGATATTACTTTCACTCTAAACAAAGGCGAATTTGTTTATTTAGTTGGAAAAACAGGTTCGGGAAAAAGTACTTTTTTGAAAGGTTTATATAGCGATATTGATGTCAAGGGGAATAAAGCCAGTGTCTTAGGGTTCGATCTTTTAAATATTAAGCACCGTGAAATACCTTTCCTGCGCAGAGAACTCGGAATAGTATTTCAAGATTTTCAATTGCTGCCCGATAGAGATATTGAAAAAAATTTGGAATTTGCAATGAAATCAACTGGTTGGACAGATAAAAAGCTTATGACCGAAAGAGCGGAAACCGTGTTAAATCTTGTCGGACTTTACAATAAGCGCGATAAAAAACCTGCATCGCTTTCTGACGGAGAAAAACAAAGAGTTGCAATTGCAAGAGCAATTCTTAATAGTCCGAAATTGATTCTGGCCGATGAACCCACGGGAAGTTTAGATCCCGAAACTTCCGAAGAGATAATGAAAGTATTGATGAATATTAATGAACAAGGAACTGCTGTTTTAATGGCAACACATGTTTATTCATTATTCAGAAAATTTCCGGGCAAAATATTAAAATGTGTCGACGGTAAAATCTTCTATGCCGATTTTTCATTATAAAAACATTAAGTAAAGAAATATTAATCAAAAAAATAGATATGAATAAAATGAATTTATTGCTTATAAGCAACTCCACAGACCCTGAAAAAAATCCGATTCCTAAAGGTGATTATAGAGAAGAATTCGGAGAAAGCAGATATTTGCTTTGGCCATATGAATTTATTAAGAATTTTTGCCAAAAACATAATGTGAAAAAAGTTTTATTTGTACCGTTTGCAGGTGTAAACCTTAATTCCGAGAGCATACAAAAATCATATGATGTTTACGAAGCAAGAGTGAAAGATGTTTATGCAAAATTCGGTGTTGAAATTTATTCTGTTCACAAAGAACCCCGCCCGATAGAAGCCGTGATGAAAGCGGAAGCAATTGCTGTAGGTGGCGGAAATACTTTCTTTCTTGTTAATGAATTACATCGCTTGGGATTGATGGATGCGATTAAAGAGCGCGCCGCTAACGGAATGCCGTACATGGGTTGGAGTGCCGGCTCCAATATTGCTTGTCCGACTATAAAAACCACAAACGATATGCCTATAATTGAGCCTGAAAGCTTTGAAGGTATGAATCTAATCCCGTTCCAAATAAATCCGCATTACCTTGATGCAAATCCTGAAGGTCATGGCGGCGAAACCCGTGAAGAACGTATTATGGAATTTTTAACCGTTAATAGAAATATAAAAGTTGTCGGCTTGCGTGAAAGATGTTTGCTGCATATTGAGAACGGTAAGCTAATGTTTAAATTCAAAGATAAAGACTCGAAACCGGGACCTTACACATTGAGAATTTTCGAATTTGGAAAACCTGCCGTAGAAGTGGATGCCGAGAATGTGGCTAAAGTATTGTAAATACCGAAGTCACAAAGACAAAAATCATAGAAGTTATTTTTGACTCTATTTTGTTAAGGTATAAAAACCTTAATAAAGTTTAATATAGCATCTCTTCCGCTTATTCATCACATGATTAAAACTTTTCCAATTCTGAATGGCTTTTTGGTTGGTTTCAATCATTCCTGTTGTATCTACAGTATATATTTCTCTGGCAATGCAGCGTTTATAAACCTCCGTGATAAGCATGCTGGGAACCCCTTTGCTTTGGTATTCGGGATGTACGCCGGTGAGAAAGAGGTCAATGGTATCATTGTGTTTTCTGCTTCTGATCAATGAAATGAGAGCCCTTAAATTTAATTTTCCATTGGCGATTCTCATGGTTTTTGTTAATGATGGAACAGGTATGATAAAACCTACAATTACATTTTCTTCATTAAAAACTACATGTACGAATTCAGGATTTATTACCGGAATATATGAGTCGAGAATATGGTTAATCATTTCATCATCAAAAGGAATAAAAGAAAAAAGATCGTCGAAAGCTACGTTTAACACTTGAAAAATTTCCTTTCCGTATTTTCGCATTTGTTTTTTGCTTTTCATTTGTTCGATGCGAAGTTTGTATCTTTCACCGACAATAGAAGATAATCGTGCGGCTTTTTCCGGAATTTCTTTCTCAAGGAATAAATTAAATTCTAACCAATCTATTAGTTTTTCGTAACCTAATCTTTCGAAATGATTTTTATAATAGGGGAGATGATATACCGATGCCACCGACGGCTCCTGATCAAAACCTTCTACGAGGAGAGCCTGTGTATCTATATTTGAAAATCCGAGCGGACCGGTTATACCCGACATTCCTTGAGAGATAATCCAATCTTCGGCAGTTTTAAAAAGCAAATCTACGGCTTCATTATCATCGAAAAACTCCGGGCGGGTTATTCTACCGTAATTTTCTCCCGTTTTCTTATTGTACAGATGAGGTATAATCGCACCAATTCTACCGACGGTTTTCCCGTCTCTTTTGACAATCCAGAATTTGGAATCAGCTGTTCTGCGGTATGGATTTTTTTCAGGGTCAAGAATGTTCATTTCACCGCCGCTTAATTGCGGAATCCAAAATTTATTGTTTTTGTAAATTTCAAAAGGAAGATTAACAAATTCTTTACGTTCATCTTTGGTTTTTACTTCTATAATTTCCATAGTACAAAAGTAATGAAAAAATAGTAATAAAGAATTGTTTCAAAGAGTCAAATAAAAATGTATAATACGGTTTTGGAACTTTCTGTGAAGTTTTTTGTAGCGAAATAAATATTGATTTTCAAATTAAAATTATTATAAGTAAATTATTTAAATAAGATTTTGGAAACTGTAAATTATTTGCCGGATGTGTTTTATATGATAGAAATACGAACACTATTAATTAACAAAAAATAAATTTTTCATTCAAACATTTGTCGATTCAAAAAGTTTTTGTACTTTTGCAGCCGATTTTGTTTAAAAAAATTAAAATAAATATTAATTAATTATCAGAGTACTATGCAAAGACAGTATGAAACCGTTTTCATTATGACTCCCGTTTTGTCTGAAGACCAGATGAAGGAAACGGTAAAGAAGTTCAGAAATTTTCTGACTGAAAAAGGAGCAGAAATTGTACATGAAGAGAATTGGGGATTACGCAAATTAGCGTATCCGATTCAAAAGAAAAGTACAGGTTTTTATCAACTTTTCGAATTCAAGGTAGATCCGACTGTGATTAAGCCTTATGAAGTCGAATTTAAACGCGATGAACGTATTATACGTTTCTTAACAATTTCTTTAGATAAACATGCAATAGCTTACAATCAAAAGAAACGCGATAAAAAAGCTGCGGCTAAAGATGTGAAAGAACCTTCAGGTGATAGAATTGAACTTTAACCTTAAAATTGATTTGTTATGGCTATGCAAAATAATGATGTAAAATACTTAACCCCAATTGCGGTTGATGTTAAAAGAAAAAAATATTGCCGTTTTAAAAAATTAGGCATTAAATATATTGATTATAAAGATCCCGATTTCCTTTTGAAGTTTTTAAACGAACAAGGAAAAATATTACCGAGAAGAATTACCGGTACATCTAATAAATTCCAAAAGAAAGTTGCTCAGGCTGTTAAAAGAGCCCGCCATCTTGCTATATTACCTTATGTTGCAGATTTAATGAAATAAGAAGGAGATTTTATGAAAATTATTTTAAAACAAGACGTACAAGGACTCGGTTACGAGCATGATGTGGTTACGGTAAAACCCGGTTACGCAAGAAATTATTTAATTCCCCAAGGGATGGCAATTACTGCTACTCCTTCAGCTATTAAAGTTCGCGACGAAGTTGTTAAGCAACAATCTCATAAAAGAGACAAACAAATAAAGGATGCTAACGATTTTGCTCAAGCATTAAATAATATTACAGTTAAGATAGCGGTTAAAGCAACTGACGAAGGTAAAATCTTCGGTTCTGTTACTTCAGCTTCTATTGCAGAAGCAATTAAGGAACAATTTAAATACGAAGTTGATAAAAAACAAATTAATTTATCTGAAGATCGTATTAAAGAACTTGGTGAATATACTGCCACTGTAAATGTTTTTAAAGACGTTAAGGCTAATGTAAATATTGTTGTTGAGAAAGAAGCAGAATAATTCTGTGTAATTTCAACAAATATTTTGAAATATGAAATTGCGGGTTACGAAAGTAGCTCGCAATTTTTTTGTTTGACGTAGTATGTTGATAATTTTATTTTTTTATGACTTTAACCGTTTTCCCATCTATTGACAAAAAATAAAAGCCCATTGGATAATTTGACAAATCTATTTCCGTATTTTTGATTTGCTGTAACAATCTGCCGTTTAAAGAATAGACTTTAACTGCAGGGATAATTCCATTTCCTGTTTCTATGTAAACATAGTTACTGGTTGGATTAGGATAGATATTAAAATTTGCTGAAAGGTTTTCTGAAATGCCACCGGGCTTAGTTAAATCAAATCCGGCTATTACTAAAGCAGTATAGTCGGGATGTGTAATTATGGCATCATTAGTCATGTATACGCGATATTCTCCATCCTTTATAAAAGTAATAATGCCATTATCAATAGTATAGTCAATATCTATTGTAGCTTGCTCAAATTCATTATATATAACAAAAACAGTTTCTGCACCTCCAAATAAGTTTTGATCCGAAAAATCAACCAACGTGCCACCTGTTAAAGGTTGGTACGGCAAAAATTGAGTGCCAAATAATTTTCCGCTTTGATCTTTTATAATTAAATGCGCTGCATATAAATCAGATAGTTTTAGACTGTTGTTCTGGCAGGATAAATATGCTAAATCTGAGCAACCTTCTATTGATAAACCGGTTATTTGAAAAGATACTACATCATCAGCAAAATAAGTATTGCAATCAAAATAAGTAAACTTACAATCGGCATTGGAAGCAGCAATTGTAACTGTACAACTATAATCATAATAGTCATAACTATGATACAAATGTATATTTGCGTCGCCTAAACCAACTATTGTTTCAATAGGAGAGTCATCACCCCATTTAATAGAAAATTGCTCGCCGTTTGTAGCTTTAATATCAAATTCTCCATAACTAAGTTTAGCGCCAATACTTCGATGACTACTTTGCCATGTGAATGTTATACTATCTTGGGCTGTTAATTGTATGTGTGATATTAATATAAAAATTAGTATCAAATATTTTTTTGAAAATTTGTTTGAATTCATGTTAAATAATTTTTAAAGTTAAACATTTCAATTACAAGAAGTTGCTGTTTCTATGTTCAAAACACTGCCTGATTGCACTTCTAATGCTCCACTTATGATAACTTCTTCTGCATTTATAAATAAGGCACTATTATTTCCAACCACAATATTGCTTGTAGAAGGAATTGTAATGTATTTTGCAATATAAGCCTTATTTGTTGTAAAACCGGTAATATTCAAAGATTGGGTTTTATATTTACAATTTCTATAAGATTGCTTAATGCCATCTATACGCTCATGCATTCGAAAAATTTGCATCGGACTCAAAGCTATTTGACCAGCACAATAATCCATTAAATTATTTGAACCGGATGAACAATTCCAACAACATGGATCATTATATCCATTATTTTTCAACCAACCGTATGTTGGTGTGTCATCAATCCCATCACAATTTGAAGTCATATTTCCACAACAATCTTGAATTGTATGCCATGTCAAACCTAGGAAATGTCCAATCTCATGATTTACAAGCGAGGAAACACGGGAACACAACCATATATCATTTAGATCTATATAACGTTTATAGTTTAAATAACCGGTAGAAATATTAATTCTACCATTATAACAGCCCCCAGTTCCATCTTTTGTAATGAAAATGTTAAGGACTTCTCCAGATGATATTATCTCACAATTCTCTAAATACGAATCAGGGGGAAAGCTACAATTTACATATTCATTATAAGCAGAGGTATTTCTATGAAAAAATACGCCACACAGCTGAAGTTGTATTTTTTTTTGTAGCGCAGGAACCGGAGGATTTGGCATGTGTTGAAGAAGCTCGTTTCTATTCCAATGGCTATTGCACCATTTTACCATGTCGTCTGCGTACATATACCCATTATAAGGTCTATTTGAGTAGTTGTCACTCGTTTCATTAAAATTGCCGGTGCCATCATCCTTTAAAAAATAGTGAAAGTTTACGCGAATTACCTTTACCGGTCCATCAGGATCATATTGATAGGCAGCCGATTCCCTATCTTCATTTGTGGAATTATCAAAAGAAGTTAGACATTTATTATATTGGACATTCGATAAATCATCTTGAGCATACAATAAGTGCTTGCCCAACATTATTAAAACTATTAATATTATTCTTTTCATAGTTATGACTTTGGTTTAGTTAGTAACAATCATCATTTTAGCTTCGCTTGCTTTTCCATCTCCAATTAATAAATAAGTATATGTCCCTGAAGATAATTGTCCGGATTCTATTATCACATTTACCGTACCACGTTCAGAAACAGTAAAGCATTTAATTTGGGTACCTTGCATATTGTACACGCATAATTGCACTTTTTTGATCTTTTGCGGAATATAGCATGTAATAGTAGTACTCATATTAAAAGGATTAGGGGCGTTTTGATAAACTTTCATCTCTTCATTATGGGTATTCTCCTGAGTAGCAAGGTTAAGAGACTGAGCGCTTTTACTATCAATATCATCAATAAAATTAGCTTTTCCTGTTTCGTACAAAAGATTTAAAGTTTCTTTTAAAATGTTTATTTCTTTCTTTTGATTCTCAATCATATTTTGCTGTTCTTGTAACCCAGTTACAAGCAAAGGAATCATGCCTATATAATCAATAGATAACATACCTTCATCATCCGCATAAACTAAATCAGGGAATAGTTTTTGCACGTCTTGTGCTATAAAACCATAAAAACGTCTATTTAGCAAATACTCATTTGTTCTAGGAGCTTTACTAATCTCAGATTTTAAAGATTCAATAATATCCGGACTTTCATTCAGAAATTTTTCAGGAATCTTCTCTTCTTTTTCTTCTTCTATCATGTTATAACTCACGCCTTGTAGCCGTTTTAGGTAATCGAGTGAATTTGTAAGATCTTTAATATTTTCTTTCATCTTAATATCAGAACCTAAAACGATATTTCCATTAACCTTAAGCTGCCTGATAGAACTAGATGAACCTATTTCCAAAGCTACACCTGGGTTAGGATTAAAAATACCTGTATTTCCGTTTGCCCTCACGGTAAAACAGCTATACCATGCAATGGCAGAAGTGGACATGAGTGAAAAAATACCTGGGTTATTCGGTTGATTCTGATAAAAAGCTCCCCAAATAAGATCGCATCCGTTGCTCAATGTAGTAGTAGAGTTCCTTGTGATAATAGATGCACCATCCGTGTTTCGAAGATTGGTAATTATGGTTTGGGCATTTATATCAACTTGCGAACTTGTGCCTACAGTTCCGGTTGCTTTTATTATCTGGGCATTTGTTATGATGCTCAATATGGTTAAAATGGATATTAAAGCTGTTTTTTTACTAATGGCTAACAATTTTTGTTTTTTCATTTTTCAATACCCTATTTGTGTCGGGCCTAACTTTTAAATTATTAATTTGTAGTGAATTCTATATTCATTGTCTTATTTTTCTGTATAATTTTGCTTAAATATGCCTATAAGTAAGTGAATAACCGATTAATACTCGCCAAAGATAGTTATTATTTATATATTTAGTTGTCTTTTTAGAACATTATTTTTATTGCTTAATGATTTTTTGAGTGTTTATTTATAAGCTATAATTGAACTTAGGCGGCTTTGATAAGCCAATCGTCTATTCACCTCAAAATAGATTTATTTCTAAAATTTCCCAGATTAATAATTTTTTTTCAAAAAACTTGCTCCATTTAAAAAAAATAATATATCTTTGCAGCCTGATTTGGAAAGTTGAAATATCTATGCTGTGTTTCAGTACTTTCCTTAAATTTGAGAAACCTGACAAGATAAGGCAAATATAGGTTTCAAACTGTGAGAAGGTCACAGAATGTAGTCTTATCCCGCCCAATCTGTCTGTTTCCCAGATTTTTAACAAAAATTTTGATAAATAATTTTAAAAGATAAAATAAAAATTTAGTATGCCTACAATACAACAATTAGTTAGAAAAGGTCGTCAAAAACTTACTGACAAGAGTAAATGCCCTGCATTGGATTCTTGTCCGCAACGTCGCGGTGTTTGTGTAAGGGTTTACACTACTACACCCAAAAAACCGAATTCGGCAATGAGAAAAGTTGCAAGGGTTCGTTTAACCAATCAAAAAGAGGTTAATGCTTATATTCCCGGTGAAGGTCATAATTTGCAAGAACACTCTATAGTTCTTATCAGAGGTGGTCGTGTGAAAGATTTGCCAGGTGTTCGTTATCATATTGTAAGAGGTGCTCTTGATACAAGCGGTGTTGAAGGAAGAACTCAAAGACGTTCAAAATACGGTGCAAAACGACCGAAAGCAGGAAAAAAATAAAATTAAATAATATTATATAATAATATGAGGAAAGCAAAACCAAAAAAACGCATAATACTTCCGGATCCGATATACGGCAGCCCGAAAGTAACTAAATTTGTTAATAATATTATGCTTCAGGGCAAGAAAAATCTTGCATACGGTTTATTCTACGATGCTATTAATATAGTAAGTGAAAAATCAGGAGAAAATGGTTTGGAAATTTGGGAAAAAGCACTTACAAATGTTACTCCATCGGTTGAAGTAAAGAGTCAACGTGTGGGTGGTGCTACATTTCAAATACCTACGGAAATTCGTGCAGGACGTAAAGAATCTATCGGTATGAAAAACTTAATAGGTTACGCCCGTAAACGCCATGAAAAATCTTTTAGTATGAAACTTGCTAGCGAAATTTTGGCAGCATACAAAGAAGAAGGCGCAGCATTCAAACGTAAAGAAGATATCCACAGAATGGCTGAAGCTAATAAAGCTTTTGCTCATTATAGAACTTAATAGAAAGTTAAATACGCAATGTCTGATAGATTACTACATACAAGAAATATTGGGATAATGGCCCATATTGACGCTGGTAAAACTACCACGACTGAGCGTATATTGTATTATACCGGAGTTAATTATCGTCTCGGAGAAGTGCACGAAGGAACTGCCGTAATGGACTGGATGCCGCAGGAACAAGAACGCGGAATCACAATTACATCGGCAGCTACTACTGTGTTCTGGAATTATGATGATCAAAAATATAAAATTAATATTATTGATACGCCGGGACATGTTGATTTTACGGTAGAAGTTGAAAGATCTTTGAGAATACTCGATGGAGGTGTTGTAGTTTTTTGTGCTGTAGGCGGAGTTGAACCGCAATCCGAAACAGTTTGGAGACAAGCCGATAAATATAAAGTTCCCAGAGTATGTTATGTTAATAAAATGGACCGCATGGGATCTGATTTCTTTAGAGTTGTCGAAGAAATCAAATCAAAATTAAATGCTAAACCTTTAGTATTGCAAATACCCATCGGTGAAGAATTAGCTTTTGTCGGTATTGTTGACCTTATTGAGAATAAAGCTTTCGTATGGGATGAAGAATCAAACGGCGAAACTTATGAAGAATATGAAATACCTACCGAATTAATAGACGTAGTTAATGAATATCGTGCGATACTGATTGAAACTGTTGCCGAATTGGATGAGGAGCTTATGAATAAGTATTTCATTGATTCCGATTCTATCACAACGGAAGAAATCAGAAACACTATCAGAAAAGCAACTATCGATCTTAAATTATTTCCGGTTATCTGCGGTTCTTCATTCAAAAATAAAGGTGTTCAAGCCATTTTAGATGCAGTAGTAAATTATTTGCCCTGCCCGTTGGATATTCCTCCGGTTTACGGAACTGATTTTAAAGGTAATCAAGTGCTTGTAAAACCTGATGAAAACGCACCGTTTAGTGCTTTGGCTTTTAAAATTCAAACTGATCCTTTTGTAGGGAGATTGGTTTTTTTCAGAGTCTATTCGGGTAAGTTCATAGCGGGTTCACAATTCTTAAATGCAAATACAGGAAAAAAAGAAAGAATGTCTAAGATTCTTCAAATGCATGCAAACAAACAAAACCCGCTAAATGAAATTTTAGCCGGAGATATTGCTGCAGGAGTAGGATTTAAAGAAATTAAAACGGGAGATACTTTGTGTGATCCCTCACACCAAATTCTTCTTGAAAACATTACTTTTCCAGAACCTGTAGTACAAATAGCCGTTGAAGCTAAAAAGCAGGAAGATGTAGAAAAACTCAATATCGCCTTGGCTAAAATGGCAGAGGAAGATCCTACTTTTACAGTGTCTTTTGATGGCGAAACAGGACAAACTATAATAAGCGGTATGGGTGAATTGCACCTGGATATTATTTTAGACAGATTATCGCGTGAACAAAATATAGATTGTTCTAAAGGACGTCCTCAGGTTGCATATAAAGAAACTATCACAAAAACTCTTATTCACCGTGAAGTTTACAAAAAACAAACCGGTGGACATGGAAAATTTGCAGATATAGAATTTGAAATTAGTCCGGCAGATGATAATAAACCAGGATTACAGTTTATAAACGAAACAAGAGGCGGTGTGATTCCATCGCAATATATTCCGGCTATTGAAAAAGGATTTAAAAATGCAATGCAAAACGGTGTATTATTAGGCTATCCTGTTTACGGAATAAAGATCAGATTGCTTGACGGTTCTTCACATGAAGTTGACAGTGATGCTTTAGCTTTTGAAATAGCTGCGGGTATTGCTTTCAGAGCTGCATGTAAATTAGCAGGTCCTGTTATTTTAGAGCCCGTTATGAAAATTGAAATAGTTTCCCCTGCGGAATATATCGGTGATATCTCAGGCGATTTACATCAAAGAAGAGCACAGGTTACCAAAATGGATTCCAGAGGTGAGCTACAAGTGTTACATGCCAACGCGCCATTAGCCGAAATGTTCGGTTATATCAGTGCATTAAGAAATATTAGTTCGGGAAGAGGTACTTTCTCAATGGAATTCTCTCATTATTCGGTACCGCCGCGCAATATTATGGAAGAAGTAATTTATAAAATAAAAGGTTATAAAGTAGATTTTTAAAACTAAATAAAGTGAACCAGAGAATTAGAATAAAATTAAAATCATACGATCACAATCTCGTAGATAAATCCGCAGAGAAGATCGTTAAAACAGTAAAATCGACAGGCGCAGTGGTTACCGGACCGATTCCATTGCCTACCAACAAACAAATTTTCACTGTAAACCGTTCAACCTTCGTGAACAAAAAATCACGGGAACAGTTTCAACTTTCTACATATAAAAGATTGTTGGATATTTACAGTTCAACAACAAAAACTATAGATGCTTTAATGAAACTCGAATTACCGAGCGGCGTTGAAGTAGAAATTAAAGTATAATTATTAAAAATAAACGAAAATGTCAGGATTAATTGGAAAAAAATTGGGTATGACCAGCGTTTTTGATGAAAACGGGAAAAATATTCCGTGCACAATCATTGAAGCGGGTCCATGTTATGTAACCCAAGTTAAGACATTGGAGAACGATGGTTATGAAGCTATTCAGTTAGCTTTCGATGACAAAAAAGAAAAGCGTACACCAAATGCTATGAAAAAGCATTTTGAAAAAGCCGGAGTTACTCCTAAAAGAATTGTAAGAGAATTTACAAGATTCGAACCAGGATCACGTAAAGATTATGGAGAAGAATTACGCGTGGATATATTCATAGAAGGTGAATTTGTTGACGTAGTAGGTACATCAAAAGGTAAAGGTTTTCAAGGTGTTGTTAAAAGACACGGTTTCTCCGGAGTAAACGATCAAACTCACGGCCAGCACAACAGAATGAGAGCACCGGGTTCTATCGGAGCTTCTTCTTATCCTTCAAGAGTATTCAAAGGAATGCGTATGGCAGGACGAATGGGTGGCGACAGAGTTAAAATGATCAACCTCCAAGTGATGAAAATAATTCTTGAAAAGAATTTAATATTAGTTAAAGGAGCTGTTCCGGGCTCAGTTGGATCATATGTAATTATTGAGAGATGGAGTTAGTAGTATATAACATAAAAGGTAGTGAGACTTCCAGGAAAGTCGAACTTAAAGACGAGGTTTTCTGTATCGAGGCTAACGATCATGCGATCTACCTAGATGCAAAGCAATATATGGCTAACCAACGTCAAGGTACACACAAAGCTAAAGAAAGAAGTGAAGTATCCGGAAGTACCAGAAAGTTGAAAAGACAAAAAGGTACCGGTACCGCACGTTCGGGTGATATTAACAGCCCGTTGATGAGAGGCGGCGGTAGAGTTTTCGGTCCTAAACCGAGATTATACCGTTTCAAACTTAATAAAAAATTAAAAGCTTTAGCTCGTAGATCCGCTTTGTCTTACAAAGTAGCTGATCAAAAGTTAACTATTATCGAAGATTTTAATTTCGATACAAATAAAACAAAAAACTTTGTTGAGCTGATGAAAAATTTTAACCTTACAGGTAAAAAAGTATTATTGGTATCACAAAAAGCGGATTCCAATTTGCAATTATCGGCAAGAAATATTCAAGGGGCCGAAATAATTAATGCGGATTGTTTGAATACTTATACGATACTTAAAGCACATCATATGCTTGTTGTTGAAAGTGCTATTGGTGATATTGAAAGAATTTGTTTAAAATAATTTAACAGCATAGAGAAATGGAAATTATTATTAAACCTTTAGTAACTGAAAAGATGACGTTGATGACTGAAAAGCTCAACCGTTATGCTTTTGTAGTTAATAAAAAGGCAAATAAAATAGAGATAAAAAAAGCCGTTGAAAAATTATATGGTGTTGACGTTGCTGATGTCAATACAATGAACTATAGCGGCAAAGCTAAATCAAGATTCACCAAGAGTGGATTTGTAAGTGGAAGAACAAATGCTTATAAAAAGGCAATTGTTACTTTAGTATCAGGTCAAGTTATTGATTTTTATAGCAATATTTAAGAAAAGTAATGGCTCTAAAGAAATTTAAACCAACAACTGCAGGTCAGCGCTTTAAAGTGATAAGCGCATTTGACGAGATTACCACCAATAAACCGGAAAAAAGTTTGTTGCAACCAAAGAAGAAATCAGGTGGTAGGAATAATGCAGGAAAAATGACTATGCGCTACATAGGCGGTGGTCACAAGCAACAATACAGAATTATTGATTTTAAACGCGATAAGGAAGGTATTCCTGCTGTTGTTAAAAGCATAGAATATGATCCTAACAGAACAGCTCGTATAGCATTGTTGAACTATGCTGATGGTGAAAAACGTTATATCATAGCTCCTCACGCTTTACAAGTAGGTCAAAAAGTTAATTCCGGAAAAGGTGCTAGCCCTGATTTGGGAAATTCTCTTTATTTAAGTGAAATTCCATTCGGTACTATCATTCATAATATCGAATTAAAACCAGGTCAAGGAGCGAAAATGGCTCGCAGTGCAGGTTCTTACGCACAACTTATGTCGAGAGACGGTAAGTATGCTATCATTAAACTTCCTTCTGGCGAAACAAGAATGATTCTTCAATCTTGTAAGGCTACTATAGGAATGGTGAGTAATGTTGATCATAGTTTGGAACGTTCGGGAAAAGCAGGCCGTTCAAGATGGAAAGGTCGCAGACCGAGAGTTCGTGGGGTTGTTATGAATCCTGTTGATCACCCAATGGGTGGTGGTGAAGGTAGAGCATCCGGCGGTTTACCACGTTCAAGAAAAGGTATTCCTTCTAAAGGTTATAAAACACGTGCTCCCAAAAAAGCATCTGATAAATATATTATTGAAAAACGCAAAAAATAATTAGAGTATGAGTCGTTCATTAAAGAAAGGTCCGTATATACATTACAAACTCGAAAAAAGAGTTCTGGAACAAGCTGCATCACCGAAAAAGAACGTGATAAAAACTTGGTCACGTGCCTCTATGATATCTCCGGATTTTGTAGGATTGACAATTGCTGTTCATAACGGTAATAAATTTATTCCGGTGTATGTTACTGAAAATATGGTAGGACATAAATTAGGCGAATTTGCTCCCACAAGAATATTTAGGGGTCATGCCGGTAATAAAAAAAGGTAAATAATAAATTAATAAGATAATGGGATCAAGAAAACATAACAAAGCAGAATTGCGTAAGGAAGCAAATAAAACTAAATACTTTGCTTCACTGAGAAACGTTCCAACTTCTCCGAGAAAAATGCGTTTAGTTGCTGATATGGTTAGAGGTATGGAAGTTGAAAAAGCACTTTATGTTCTTAAATTCTCAAATAAGCATGCATCTAACGATATGTACAAACTTCTTTCAAGCGCTATAGCTAATTGGAAAACCAAAAATGAAGGAGAAAGACTTGACGAAGCTAACTTGTATATTAAAGAAGTTTTCGTTGACGAAGGCCGTACATTAAAACGCATTCAACCTGCACCGCAAGGTCGCGCGCATAGAATTAGAAAACGTTCAAATCATGTTACTATGATTTTGGATAGTAAAGCTAAAGTAGTTAAATCAGAAGAAAATAATAATTAGAGTTCTCAGAAAAAATTATACCGAATGGGACAAAAAACAAATCCAATAGGCAATAGGTTAGGTATCATCAGAGGATGGGACTCTAACTGGTACGGTGGTCGTAATTTCGATGAAAAATTAGTAGAAGACGATAAAATCCGTAAATATTTAAATGTTCGTTTATCAAAAGCGGGTATTTCGAAGATTTTTATCGAAAGAACGCTTAAAATAGTTACAGTAACCATCTTCACAGCTCGTCCCGGTTTAATCATCGGTAAAGGCGGACAAGAAGTTGACAAGCTTAAAGAGGAGCTTAAAAAAGTCACTAAAAAAGATATTCAAATAAATATCTCCGAAATCAAACGTCCGGAGTTAGATGCAGTATTAGTAGCAAGCACAATTGCGAGACAAATTGAAGGCAGAGTATCATATCGTCGTTCAATAAAGACTAATATCGCATCTGCAATGAGAATCGGTGCGGATGGTATTAAAGTTTTAATATCCGGTCGTTTAGGTGGTGCCGAAATGGCAAGAAGCGAGCAATATAAAGACGGAAGAATTCCTTTGCACACATTACGTGCAGATATAGATTATGCTCATGATGAAGCACATACAACTTACGGCAGAATTGGTGTAAAAGTGTGGATTTGTAAAGGTATGATTTACGGAAAACCGGATCTATTTACTCAAAATGTACCGCAAAAAGGTGGTAAACCACAACAAGGCGGTCCGAAACAAAGAAGACCAAGAAGATAATAATTTAATAAATTTAGATAGAAATGTTACAACCAAAGAAAACTAAGTACAGAAAAGTCCAAAAAGCTAAAATGAAAGGCAATTCCATGAGAGGAAACCAACTTGCATTTGGCTCATTTGGTATTAAGACTTTGGAAGAGTGTTGGCTTACAGGAAGACAGATCGAAGCAGCTCGTCAGGCCGTTACCAGAAAGATGAAGCGTGAAGGTCAAATATGGATTAGAGTATTTCCTGATAAACCGATTACTAAGAAACCCGCTGAGGTACGTATGGGTAAAGGTAAAGGTGCTCCCGAAATGTTTGTTGCACCGATTACCCCCGGTAGAATTTTATTCGAAGCCGAAGGTGTACCGTTGGCATTAGCAAAAGAAGCTTTGCGATTGGCTGCGCAAAAACTTCCCGTAAAAACTAAATTTGTAGTTAGAAGAGATTACGTTGAAGATTCAATTTAAAAGACCATGAAACAGCAAGAAATTATAGAATTAAGCACTAATGAACTTATTGAGAAGTTAGACGAGTGGCAAAACCAACTTACAAAACTGAAAATTAACCATTCTATTTCTCCACTTGATAATCCGAGTAAAATTAAAGTTCATAGAAGAACCATTGCTCGCATGAAAACAGAATTAAGACGTAGAGAAATTAGTGCAACAAAATCTGTAGAATAATGGAAAGAAAACTTAGAAAAGAGAGGATAGGCCTGGTTGTAAGTAACAAAATGGATAAATCTATTGTCGTTAGAATAGACAGGCGCGTAAAACATCCTATGTACGGAAAATTCGTAAAGAAATCAACAAAATTGATGGCTCATGACGAAAATAATGAATGCAATATAGGTGATACTGTAAAAATTATGGAAACAAGGCCATTAAGTAAGAATAAATGTTGGAGATTAGTTAATATTATCGAAAGGGCTAAATAGTATGATACAACAAGAAAGCAGATTAGCAGTAGCCGATAATAGCGGCGCAAAAGAGGTATTGTGTATTAGAGTACTCGGCGGTACGAGAAAAAAATACGCAACAATTGGTGATACTATCGTTGTTACAGTGAAAAGTGCTATACCATCAGGTACAATTAAGAAAAGTGCTGTTCAAAAAGCTGTGATAGTAAGAACTAAAAAAGAAATCCGCAGACCCGACGGATCATATATCCGCTTCGATGATAATGCATGTGTGTTACTCAATAATGCAGGTGATATGGTAGGTACTCGTATCTTCGGTCCCGTGGCAAGAGAGTTACGTGATAAACAATATATGAAAATTGTTTCATTAGCACCGGAAGTTTTATAATCATTAAATAGAGTATAGTCATGAAGAAAAAAATGCATATAAAAAAGGGTGATACAGTAATTGTTATTGCCGGTGAATCAAAAGGGATGCGTGGTAGAGTGCTCAGGGTAGATTATAAAAATGATAAAGCTATTGTGGAAGGAGTTAATATGATTTCCAAACACGAACGCCCAAATGCTAAAAATCCTAATGGAGGAATCATTAAAAAAGAAGCCCCGATTACAATATCAAATTTGATGTATGTTGATTCGTCTAATAAACCTACCCGTATCGGTAGAAAAGTTAATGCAGACGGAAAAATTGTTCGTTATTCTAAAAAAACCGGAGAGGAGATTAAATAATGGAATATACACCAAGACTTAAAACAAAATATAACGATGAGATAATTGCTAATCTAACAAAGCAATTTGAATATAAAACGGTTATGCAAGTGCCAAAACTTACTAAGATTTGCTTAAATCAAGGTATTGGGGGGGCTATTGCAGATAAAAAACTCATCGATTACGGTATAGAAGAAATGACCGCTATAGCAGGTCAAAGAGCCGTATCTACAAAAAGTAAAAAAGATATCTCTAACTTCAAATTGCGTAAAAATATGCCGGTAGGTGTTAGAGTTACTCTTAGAGGTCATAGAATGTATGAATTTTTAGATCGTCTTATATCGGTTTCAATTCCTCGTATAAGAGATTTTAAAGGCATTAACGATAAAGGTTTCGATGGTAGAGGTAATTACTCAATGGGTGTTACCGAACAAATAATCTTTCCTGAAATTAATATCGATAAAGTTAATAAAATCAACGGTATGGATATTACATTCGTTACAACAGCACAAACCGATAAAGAGTGTTTAGAGTTATTAAAACAATTCGGCTTACCATTTAAAAATCAAAATAAATAACCCGTATGGCAAAAGAATCAATGAAAGCTCGCGAAGTAAAGAGAGCAAAACTTGTAGCAAAATATGCTGATAAACGTGCTAAATTATTGGCGGAAGGTGATTATGTAGGTTTACAAAAATTACCAAGAAACGCTTCGCCGGTACGTTTACACAACAGATGTAAATTAACAGGTCGTCCAAAAGGTTATATCAGGAAATTCGGGATATCCAGAATCAACTTCAGAGAAATGGCTCTGAAAGGTTTAATACCCGGAGTTAAAAAAGCCAGTTGGTAGTAAAAAATTAGAAATTAAAATTATTATAAAATGTTAACGGATCCAATTGCAGATTATTTAACACGTATCAGAAACGCCGTTATGGCTAAAAAAGATATGGTGGAAATTCCTTCATCTAAATTGAAGAAATCTATGACCGAGATATTATACAATAAAGGATATATCTTGGATTACAAATTCGAAGACGAATTTCCGGGAAGCATTAAGATAGCGTTGAAGTACCATCCGGTTACTAAATTACCCGCTATAACTAAGCTAACCCGAGTTAGTAAACCTGGTTTAAGAAAATATGTTGGAGCTGATGAATTACCGCGTGTTCTCAACGGCTTAGGCATTGCCATCTTATCAACATCGAAAGGTGTTATTACAGATAAAGAAGCCCGTGAATTGAACGTAGGCGGTGAAGTCATTTGTTACATTAGTTAGAAAGGAGATTATTATGTCAAGAATAGGTAAAGCCCCGATAACAATCCCCACTGGTGTAACAGTTACTGTTTCCGGTGAAAATTTGGTAACCGTAAAAGGTCCAAAAGGAGAATTAAAACAACAAGTTGATCCTGCTATCGCTGTTAAGATAGAAGGTACGGAAATATTAGTTCAACGTCCGAGTGATGAAAAAGAGTATCGTTCAAAACACGGTCTATACCGCGCTCTTATTCAAAATATGGTTACAGGCGTTTCCGAAGGATATAGAATAGTACAAGAATTAGTAGGCGTTGGTTATAAAGCTGAAGCTAAAGGTCAAATTCTTGAATTGTCTTTAGGTTATTCTCATAACATCCATTTGGAATTATGTCCCGAAGTTAAAGTTGAAACTATTACGGAAAGAGGTAAAAATCCATTAATTATATTAACATCTAACGATAAACAATTAATCGGACAAGTTGCCGCTAAAATCAGATCTTTCAGAAAACCTGAACCGTACAAAGGTAAAGGTATTAAGTTCCAAAATGAAGTGTTACGTAAAAAAGCAGGTAAATCAGCAGCTAAGTAAAAAATCTTAAGAAGCATGAAAAGTAAAAAAGAAATAAGAAGAGGTCAAATTAAAAAACGTATCAGACGTGTTATCAACGGTACGGCTGAAAGACCACGTATGTCGGTATTTAGAAGTAATAAAGAAATTTATGTACAACTTATAGACGACACTAAGGGAAATACTCTTGTAGCAGCTTCTTCAAGAACTATTGAAGGTGCAAGTTCTATTGCAAAAATAGAACAAGCTAAAATGGTAGGTAAAAATATCGCTGAAAAAGCATTACAAGCTGGTATTACTAATGTTGTATTCGATAGAAACGGTTATTTGTATCACGGTAGAGTTAAATCTTTAGCAGAAGCTGCTAGAGAAGGAGGCCTTAAATTTTAAGAATTATGTTAGACGCAAATATAAAAAGAGTAAAATCAAGCGAAATCGAATTTAAAGATAGGCTTGTTAGTGTTCAAAGGGTAACTAAAGTTACTAAGGGTGGACGTACATTCAGTTTTTCTGCTGTTGTAGTTGTCGGTAATGAAGAAGGTGTTGTAGGTTATGGCCTCGGTAAAGCCAGCGAAGTTACTGCAGCTATTGCAAAAGGTGTCGATGATGCTAAGAAAAACCTAATTAAGGTTCCTGTATTAAAAGGTACTGTTCCTCATGAACAGGAAGGTAAATACAGTGGTGCAAGAGTATTTCTAAAACCGGCAGCCCCAGGTACTGGTGTTATTGCAGGAGGTGCTATGCGTGCAGTATTGGAAAGTGTTGGTATAACAGACGTTCTTGCTAAATCTAAAGGTTCATCAAATCCACACTCAGTGGTGAAAGCTACCTTTGATGCTTTGATGAAAATGCGCGATCCTTATACGATTGCTCAACTAAGAGGTGTCGACTTAAAAACAGTGTTTAACGGATAAAATTTTTTGAATTATGGAAAAAATTAAAGTAACTCAAACAAGAAGTGTCATCGGAAGACCTAAAAAACAAAAACTTACGATGATTGCGCTCGGGTTGACTAAAATGAATAAAACCGTTGAGCATAATGCAACTCCTCAAATTTTAGGTATGATAGATAAGGTTAAACACCTTGTTAAAGTTGAAAATGTTTAATAAGTAAATCTTGAATATATGGATTTAAGTAATCTAAAACCTGCAAAAGGTTCAGTAAAGAAAAGTAAAAGAATAGGTCGTGGTCAAGGCTCCGGTAAAGGTGGAACTTCTACAAGAGGACATAAGGGTGCTAAATCACGCTCTGGATATTCTCACAAGATAGGTTTTGAAGGTGGTCAAATGCCATTGCATCGCCGCTTACCGAAATTCGGCTTCAAAAACATCAACCGTGTAGAATATGTTGGTATTAATCTTGACACTATTCAACAACTTGTTGAAAAAACCAATATTACCGATTTGGATAAAGCTTTCTTCATAGATAACGGCTTTGTGTCTAAAAACGATTTAATAAAAATTCTCGGTAGAGGTGAATTGAAAACTAAAGTTAATATTAAAGCTAATGCTTTTACTGCAACAGCTCAAAAAGCTATTGAATCATTAGGCGGAGAAGCTACTAAAATTTAGTAAATTATGGGTAAGTTTATTGAAACAATAAAAAATATTGGAAAGATAGAAGAACTGAAGAAAAGGATACTCTATACTCTCGGAATTATACTAATATATAGATTCGGTTCTTATGTTGTTCTTCCGGGTATAGATCCCGAAGGTTTGACCCTTCTTAAACAACAAGGCAGCGATGGCTTGTTGGGACTTTTGAATATGTTCTCCGGAGGAGCTTTCTCAAATGCTTCTATTTTTGCTTTGGGTATTATGCCTTATATCTCCGCATCAATTGTTATTCAATTGTTGGGATTGGCTATACCTTATTTTCAAAAATTACAAAAAGAAGGCGAAAGTGGTCGTCGCAAGATGAACCAAATTACCCGTCTTCTTACTATTGTAATAGTTGCCCTGCAAGCCCCCGCTTATATGACTAATGTACTTCGACAAGTACCTAGAATGTATATATTTCCGTTTGATCCTAATGCCACGGTAACACCACCGTTCTTCTTTATCTCATCGGTGATTATCCTTATTGCCGGAACGATGTTTGTAATGTGGTTGGGTGAACGTATCACGGATAAAGGTATCGGTAACGGTATTTCATTAATAATTATGATTGGTATTATTGCACGCTTGCCCTTTGCTCTTTTCGGAGAATTTGTTTCAAGAATGGAAGCTCAAGGTGGCGGACTGGTAATATTCTTAATAGAATTAGTGGTATTTATCATTGTGGTAATGTTATGTATCCTCTTAGTGCAAGGTACGAGACGAATTCCGGTACAGTATGCAAAAAGAGTTGTAGGAAATCGTCAATATGGTGGAGTTCGCCAATATATTCCTTTGAAAGTTAATGCCGCAGGTGTAATGCCTATCATTTTTGCTCAGGCAATTATGTTCCTCCCGATGACCTTCGCAGGTTTCGGATCAGAAGGAATGGGCAAGTTTGCAGCAACTTTCTCAAATATCAACGGATTCTGGTATAATTTCGTTTTCTTCCTCTTGATTGTTTTCTTTACATATTTTTATACAGCTATTACGGTTAATCCGACTCAAATGGCTGAAGATATGAAGAAAAACGGAGGATTTATTCCAGGAGTAAAACCCGGCAAGAAAACAGCAGAATATATTGATACAATTATGTCTCGCATAACTTTACCAGGATCAATATTTTTGGGACTTGTTGCTATAATGCCTGCAATTGTAAGATTATTCGGTGTCAATACACAGTTTGCTCAATTCTTCGGTGGTACTTCATTGTTGATTCTCGTTGGTGTTGTGTTAGATACACTTCAGCAGATCGAAAGTCATTTATTGATGCGTCACTATGACGGATTGACGAAATCAGGTAGAATAAAAGGTCGTACTTCGTAAAAGGCTTAACATGTATCTGAAAACAGATCAAGAAATTGCTTTAATTAAAAAATGTTCTTTGCTTGTTGGAGAAACTCTTGCTGAAGTAGCTAAGTTGATTAATCCTGGTGTTTCAACAAAACATCTTGATAAAGTGGCAGAAGAGTTTATTAGAGACCATGGTGCAATTCCGGGATTTTTAAATTACAACGGATTTCCGGCTTCACTCTGCATCTCAATAAACGACACTGTTGTTCACGGAATACCGGATGAAAAGACAATTCTTAAAGACGGTGATATTGTTTCGGTTGATTGCGGCACAATTATTGACGGTTGGTATGGCGATTCTGCCTTTACCTTTGAAGTCGGAGAAATTGCACCGGAAATAAAACAACTCTTAAAAGTCACCCGTGAATCTTTAGAATTGGGAATTGAAAAAGCAGTAGCCGGAAATCGTGTAGGTGATATAGGCTATGCTATTCAGAATTACGTTGAGAGCTTTGGTTATTCGGTGGTAAGAGATCTTGTAGGTCATGGAATCGGTCGTAATATGCATGAACCTCCTGAAGTACCGAATTACGGTAGAAGAGGTAATGGCATAAAGCTCACTGAAGGGATGGTTATCTGTATTGAACCTATGATTAATATGGGAACATATCGCGTTAAGATGTTGAGTGATGGCTGGACTGTGAAAACTGCAGACGGAAAACCTTCGGCACATTTTGAAAAACAAATTGCAGTAAGAAAGCATAAAGCGGAAGTACTGATAAGTTATGATGAAATTGATAAAATAATAAAAGATAAATCTTAAAATATGGCAAAACAATTGTCGATAACTCAAGACGGAACAGTGTTGGAATCACTGGGAAATGCAATGTTCAAAGTTGAACTTGAGAATGGCCATGTAATTATTGCCCATATTTCAGGTAAGATGAGAATGCATTATATTCGCATATTGCCGGGAGATAAAGTCAAATTGGAAATGTCACCATATGATTTATCAAAAGGTAGAATAATTTTAAGATATAAGTAAAAACAACACAATGATACCACATCATGTCAAATAAATTGGGAAAGTAGATTAATATAAAAATCATGTGGTTGAATATGTTGATTAAAGCAAGAGTAAAAAATTAAATTATATTTCGTATGAAAGTAAGAACCTCAGTAAAAAAACGTACAGATGACTGTAAAATCGTCCGCAGAAAAGGACGCGTATATATTATTAATAAGAAAAACCCTAAGTATAAACAAAGACAAAATTAAATAAATATTTATGGCTAGGATTGCAGGTATAGATATACCAAAAAACAAACATGGAGAAATAAGCCTGACTTATATTTACGGGATCGGCAGAAATCGTTCTCGCGAGATCCTTGCAAAAGCAGGTGTTCCTTATCAAAAAAAGGTGCAAGATTGGAATGATGATGAAATCACTCGTATTCGTACTATCATCAATGATAATTATAGAGTAGAAGGTGAATTACGTTCGGAAGTTCAAATGAATATCAAACGACTGATGGATATTGGTTGTTACAGAGGGATCAGACATCGTATCGGTTTACCGTTGCGTGGTCAGAGTACTAAGAATAATGCCCGTACTCGTAAGGGTCGTAAGAAAACGGTTGCTAACAAGAAGAAAGCACCTAAAGGTTAATAGTTTTATTTCCAGTTTAAATAATTATTTTCTTACTATAATAAAGTATATATTATGGCTAAATCAAAAAGCAAAGTTACAAAGAAAAGAGTTGTTAGAATCGAACCTTTGGGTCACGCTTACGTAACAGCATCTTTTAATAATATTATTATTTCTTTGACAAATACGGCAGGACAGGTTATATCTTGGTCATCAGCCGGAAAAATGGGCTTCAGAGGCTCAAAGAAAAACACTCCTTACGCAGGCCAAAGAGCGGCGGAAGATTGTGCAAAAGTGGCGTATGACCTTGGATTACGTAAAGTTAAAGTCTTCGTTAAGGGTCCGGGTTCGGGAAGAGAATCTGCAATTCGTACTATCCATTCCAACGGAATAGAAGTAATTGAAATCAGAGATGTTACTCCATTACCACATAATGGTTGCCGTCCTCCTAAAAGAAGAAGAGTTTAATTAAAGTGTTGGTTAATAAAAATTTTAAAAAATGGCAAGATATATAGGCCCAAAATCAAAAATCGCCCGTAAATTCAGAGAACCTATTTACGGTCCCGACAAATATCTGGAAAGAAAAAATTACGCTCCGGGTATGCACGGTGTAAATAAAAGAAAGAAAAAGACATCGGAATACGGTCTTCAGCTTGAAGAAAAACAAAAAGCTAAATATACTTACGGTATCCTTGAACGTCAATTTAGAAATATCTTCGAAAAGGCATCTCATAAAGGTGGTGTAACCGGTATTATCTTATTGCAATTGATTGAATCAAGATTAGATAATATTGTATATCGCTTCGGGATAGCTCCTACAAGAGCAGCCGCACGCCAACTCGTTGGTCACCGTCATATCGAAGTTAACGGAAAAATTGTAAATATTCCTTCTTATCAATTGAAACCGGGTGATATAGTTAGCGTGAGAGAAAGATCCAAATCACTGGAAGTTATTACTAATTCAGTAGCGGGCAGAAGTAACCAACTTTCTTGGCTCGAATGGGATAGTAATCTTTTAAGTGGCAAATTCATGAATTATCCGGAAAGAGACGAAATTCCGGAAAATATAAAAGAACAACTTATTGTTGAGTTATATTCTAAATAATAAAATATAAAATAAAAATGGCAATATTAGCATTCCAAAAACCCGATAAGGTCGTAATGGTCGAATCTTCCGAAACCCTCGGAATATTCGAATTTAGTCCTCTTGAACCGGGTTTCGGTACAACAATCGGAAACTCACTTAGACGAGTTTTGCTGTCATCACTCGAAGGTTTTGCTATAACTTCAGTAAAAATCAGTAGTGTTGATCACGAATTCTCTTCAATTAAAGGAGTAATCGAAGATGTTACTGATATCGTACTTAACCTTAAACGCATCCGCTTCCGTCAACAAGTTGCGGGAGAAGATAACGAAGTTGTTAAAATAGTTATCGGCGATCAAGAAGTTTTTAAGGCCGGCGATATCAATAAGTTCTTGAATAATTTTCAAGTACTTAATCCGGAACTCGAAATATGCCACATGGAGTCTAATGTTAAGCTGAATATTGAATTGATAATTAATAAAGGTAGAGGTTATGTTCCCGCTGAAGAAAACTCTCAACCAAATCATGAACATGGTATTATCGCCATTGATTCAATTCATACACCGATAAAGAACGTTAAATATATTGTTGACCATCATCGTGTTGAACAAAAAACTGACTATGAGAAACTTATTCTCGAAGTTGAAACCGACGGCTCAATAAATCCTAAAGACGCTCTTAATGAAGCAGCTAAAATATTGATTCATCATTTATTGCTTTTCTCCGACGAAAAAATATCCGTAGAAGTGGAAAGAAAATCCGTTACGGAAGAATTCGATGAGAATACATTGCATATGCGCCAATTGTTGAAAACAAAATTGACCGACCTCGATCTATCCGTTAGAGCACTTAATTGCTTGAAAACAGCAGAGGTAGAAACACTTGGAGAACTCGTTCAATTTAATAAAGCCGACCTCCTGAAATTCAGAAATTTTGGTAGAAAATCTCTAACAGAACTTGAAGAATTAGTAAAATCAAAGCAACTGGAATTCGGTATGAATATTTCTAAATATAAACTTGATAAGGATTAATAGAGATGAGACACGGAAAAAAAGTAAATCACCTTGGCAGAACAAGCTCACATCGTAAAGCTATGCTATCTAATATGGCTTCTTCACTTATTCTGCATAAAAGAATTCAAACTACTACAGCTAAAGCTAAAGCACTTAAAGTGTATGTTGAACCGTTAATTACAAAATCTAAAAACGATACAACGGCTTCTCGTCGTGTAGTATTTAGTTATTTGCGGAATAAATATGCTGTAACTGAGCTGTTTAGAGATGTATCACAAAAAGTGATGGATAGACCGGGTGGATATACCAGAATTATTAAACTTCCTAATAGACTTGGTGATAATGCGGAAATATGCATTATAGAATTGGTAGATTATAATACTCTTCTTCTCGATGCTAAGAAAGATGAAAAGAAAACTACTCGTCGTTCTCGCCGTGGCGGTACTAAAACAACTAAGGCTGAAATCGAAACTACTAAAAAGGAAGATGTAAAAGCTGAAAAAACAGGTATTGAAACAAAGGCTAAGGAACAACCTGCTGAAAAAGTTCATGTAGATGAAACTGTTGCAGAGATGGAAGAAATTCCGATGGTTGAAAAAACTGAAGTAGTTGAAGAACCAAAAGCTGAAGTGGAACCCGTTGCGGAAGTTCCAGAAGAACCGGCCGCAGAAACTCCGACTGCTAAAGAGGAAACGGAAAAATAAAAAATTAAATATGATTTTGAAGCGGGGATAAGTTTTTACTTTTCCCCGTTTTTATGTATAAAAACGATTAATTAAATAAAATTAAAATGAAAAAATTAACATTATTAATTATCATTTTAATTGCAACTTGTGTAGTTACTATGGCACAACCGAGATCCATTGGAGGACGCTTAGGTTGGGGCGTAGGAGCTTCATATCAACATGGATTTGGTAAAAAAGGTATGCTTCAGACAGATATAGACTTTAGAAATTTTTCGGGAATCCAAGGTACGGTAACCTATAACTGGATATTTCCTATTAATTCTTGGAATGGTTCAGGTTCATGGAATTGGTATGCCGGAATTGGTGGTGGACTTGGCTATCGTTGGTGGTATGACCATGTTATGCATCGGACTAACGATGCAGTTCTTGATAGTTGGTTCGCGGGTATCGCCGGTATGATTGGTGTGGAGTATAACTTCAAATTTCCATTACAGCTTTCTTTAGATTGGCGTCCACTTGTTGGCGCATATTTTAATGGCACTTATTCGGTGGGAGATTTTTTGTACGGAACTGCTGCTATTGGAGTTCGTTACAAATTTGGAAGAAAACATTGAGAAATAATAATTTTACTATTGATATCATCTCACAGAAAGTTGCGGCGTTTTGCCGTTAAAAATGATTTTATTTATGCATAACAATAATTTTAAGAACGCGGATAAGTTTTACTTTTTCCCCGTTTTATATATAAACATTTAAATTAAATTACAATGAGTCAAATAGTTCATATCGTAGCACGACAAATCCTCGATTCAAGAGGTAATCCTACAATTGAAGTTGATGTTTACGCAGCTTCAGGAGCTTTCGGAAGAGCAGCTGTGCCCTCCGGAGCATCTACAGGTGTTCATGAGGCAGTAGAACTTCGTGATGGAGATAAATCTTACTACATGGGTAAGAGTGTACTTCAAGCAGTAAAAAATGTTAATGATATTATTGCTCCCGAAATTAATGGTACTATGGTAACCGACCAAATAGATATCGATAAAATTATGATCGATTTGGACGGCACTCCTAATAAAAGTAAATTAGGTGCCAATGCAATATTAGGCGTTTCTCTTGCGGTTGCTAAAGCAGCAGCTCAAGAAACAGGACAAGACCTTTTCAGATATATAGGCGGTGTGAATGCAAATATTTTACCGGTTCCTATGATGAATATTCTTAATGGCGGTAGTCATGCGGATAATAGTGTGGATTTTCAGGAATTTATGATTATGCCGATCGGAGCACCTTCTTTTGCTGAAGGATTAAGAATGGGTACCGAAGTTTTTCATAACTTGAAAGATGTTTTGAAAAAAGCAGGTTATTCTACTAACGTAGGTGATGAAGGAGGGTTTGCTCCTAATTTAAAAAGTAATGAAGAAGCAATTCAGGTTATCTTACAGGCTATAGAAAAAGCAGGTTATAAAGCCGGTGAAGATATCTACATTGCTTTAGATCCCGCTTCTTCCGAATATTATATTCCGGAAGAAAATGTTTATCACCTTCATAAATCAACCGGAGAAAAATTAACACCTTCACAGATGGTTGATTTTTGGAAAAATTGGGTTGATAAATATCCGATATTTTCCATTGAAGATGGTATGGCTGAAGACGATTGGGATGGTTGGAAATTGATGACCAAATCGCTTGGTAATAAAATCCAGTTGGTTGGTGATGATTTATTTGTAACGAATGTTGAAAGATTGCAGGAGGGAATAAATAGAGGTGTTGCTAACTCTATTTTGGTGAAATTAAATCAAATAGGCAGCTTAACAGAAACTATTAATGCTGTAAATTTGGCACATTGTAATAAATACACTTCCGTAATTAGTCATCGTTCCGGCGAAACTGAAGATACAACTATTGCCGATTTAGCAGTAGCTGTAAGCTCCGGACAAATTAAAACCGGTTCAGCTTGCCGAAGCGAAAGAATTGCAAAATATAATCAATTATTAAGAATTGAGGAAATTCTGGCTTCTTCAGCAATATATAAAGGAAAAGATTTATTAAAGAGATAAATATGTTGATTAGACACGAAATATTGTGTCTCTGTTGATATATTGAATTGAAAACCCTTTGAAGTTTCAAAAACTTCAAAGGGTTTTTTTATGCAATTATTTTAATCCATACAGCAATTTCACTGTTTAATTATCGGCTTTAGATTATTAAAATTTGTATTAATATCATCGGAATATTCCAAATATTGTATATAATATATTATAATAATAAAAAATACGAATATTCAATATTCACACAATCAACCTAAAGCGATATTTTATAAAAATAATTTTTAAAAAAGTGATATAATAAATAAAAAAGTATTATTTTTGCAGTCCGTTTGAATGATGACATTATAAAGTTATCACAGATTGGAAAGAGAAAGTTCTTTGACATAATTTAAGCACAAAAGACCTGTGGAGCGACCTGTTATTTATGAATAGGTATTTCATTAATTAAATGAGATTATCTTGACATAGCATAAAGGCAATGGTAATAAT